>NZ_JBKOTX010000180.1:0-11106 GCF_047086965.1 Roseovarius halophilus (ex Wu et al. 2025)
CGACCACGGCGCCCTCGGCGACACATCAACACTCGCCGACCCCTCCGTCGTCGACGACCTCGTCGAAAACAGGATGAACCGCTGAGATGACGCGGCCGGTGCCGGGCAACCGGCCCGGCCGCTTGTCGGCAGGCAGGCCGTCGCGACCGACTATGCGGGGCGTGTTACCCCCGGCCCCGGTAGGGGGGGACCCCCTGATCGGGTATCCATACGCCCTCGGGGCAGGGGCCGGTCTGCCAGAAAACGTCGATCGGGATCCCCCCGCGCGGATACCAGTAGCCGCCGATCCTCATCCATTGCGGGTGCAGGAAATCCACCAGCCGCCGCGCGATGCTGATCGTGCAATCCTCGTGGAACGCGCCATGGTTCCGGAACGAGCCCAGAAACAGCTTGAGTGACTTGCTCTCGACCAGCCAGTCACCCGGGACGTAATCGATCACCAGATGGGCGAAGTCCGGTTGCCCGGTCATGGGGCAGAGCGAGGTGAACTCGGGCGCGGTGAAGCGAACATTGTATTGCACGTCCGCCTGCGGATTCGCAACGCGCTCCAGCTCGGCCTCCTCAGGGCTTTGCGGCCATCGGCTTTCGCTGCCAAGTTGCTTCAGACTGCTGTAGATCGTTTCGTCGCTCATCGTGAGTCCTTTCAAACACCGCGTTTGTTGCCCCAGAGCATGACATGCAACTGCGGCAGGACATGCGCCTCGAACCAGCCGTCCCCTGTCACCCTGTCGACCAGCCAGCGCATCCGCGCGTCGATCCCGCCCTGATCGACCGTTGCACTGTCATCCCCGGGGGGCGGCGGTGTATGGTTGCCCGGCTGCAGATAGACCGGCAAGTCCGGATGTCGCGTGGCCACGTCGCGCGCATAGGCATAATCGGCGTCGTCGAAAACGACGATCTTCAGCACGGCAGGTGCCGGCCCCCCGGCGACGACGCTGGCGCGCAACGCGTCCCAATCCGTCGCCATCCCGCTCGATGGCGGCTTGGGGCTGAGCACGAGCATGTCCAGATCGGCGAACCAGTCGCGCACGATGGAGCCCTGCGTTTCCATCGCGAAGCGATACCCCTGGGCGTGCCCCAGCTCGATCAGCGGTCCGAGAGGCTGGATCGCCGGGTTGCCGCCCGACAAGGTGACCGTCAAGGGCTGCCCGACCGACAGTTGCCTGACGTCGGCCATCACGGCTTCGGGGGTCATGGGCGCCCAACTGTCGCGATGCGCCGGGTCCACCGCGTGCAGGCTGTCGCACCAGCTGCACCGGAAATCACAGCCACCGGTGCGCACGAACACGGTGGGCACCCCGATCAGCGCCCCTTCGCCCTGGATGGTCGGCCCGAAGATCTCGGACACGCGGATCGACCCGTTGGTGGTCACGGCCGGTATTCCGCCCATGTCTTGGGCGTTTCGCTCACGCGGGCCGCCGTGACCTCGGGCCAACGTGCCTTGCACCAGTCGTGGAAATGCCGGGCCAGATGCTCGGCCGTGACCATGTCGTCGCCCAGTACGTCATTGAGGTGACGATGGTCAAACTCATCGTCGATGTAGCGTTTCAACGGGGCCAGATCGAGATAATCCCGTACGAAGCCCTGTGGCGTGAGGTCGTTTGCCGTCAGTTCAATCACGACGATGTAGTTGTGCCCGTGCAGGCGCGCGCATTGATGCCCCTCGGGCAGCCCGAAAATCTGGTGCGATGCGGAGAAATGGAATTCCTTGGTGACCCGGTACATCAGGCACCCTCCACCGCGGTGCGCCAGTAATCGGGATCGGCGTAAATGGTAGGGTCCTCGACACGGGCCAGATGGAAGGCTTCGCGCCGCTCCACGCAGGTGCCGCAGCGGCCGCAATGCAGGTCACCGCCTTTGTAGCACGACCACGTCTCGGCAAAGGGGGTGCCGTGGCGTGCGCCTTCGACAACGATGTCTGCCTTCGATGCAGTGACGAACGGGGTGTGGAGCCGGATGTCGGCGACACCCTCAAGCGCCTTGTCCTGCATGGCCTGAAACGCGTCGATGAAGCCGGGCCGGCAATCGGGGTAGATGAAGTGATCCCCGCCATGGACCGCCGCGCCGACCGCATCGGCCTTTTCCGCGGCGGCCATGCCGAACGCGATGGTCAGCATGATCGCGTTGCGGTTTGGCACGATCGTCAGTTTCATCGTTTCCTCGGCATAATGCCCGTCGGGCACCGCCACGTCGTCCGTCAAGGCCGAGCCGCTGAGCGCCTTGCCCACCGCGCCGATATCAATGACCTTGTGCGGCACGCCCAGCCGATCAGCACAGGCGACGGCGCAGGCGATTTCCTTCACGTGCCGCTGGCCGTAATCGAAGGAAAGAAGGCCGCGGAGCCGGTTCTCCGACGCGACCTTGTGGGCAAGCACAACGGAATCGAGCCCGCCCGAGCAGATGACTAACGTCTCCATGGGTATGTCCTTGTTTTGAGCGGGTAGGCTGCGACCGCGTTTGACGTTGCATCTAGTGCCTTGCGGGACGCGACGCAACCCGCACGTCTTGCGCCCGCCCCGCGGCGCGGAACAGGAAGAACCATGCCCGTCAAGGATCTCGCCTTCGATCATGCGCCCGTTGGGCTCGCCGTTCTGGAAAACCGGGTCATACGGCAATGCAACCAGCGCTTCGCGCGGACCTTCGGTGCCCGGCCCGAGGATCTGGGCGACATGCCGCTCGCCAATTTTTACCCCTCCGCCGAGGACTACCACCGGATCGGCCAGCGCGGGTTGGCCGCGATGCGCGAGACGGGCTATTATCAGGACGAGCGCGTGATGAAACGCTGGGACGGGTCGCTGTTCTGGTGTCGGGCGCGCGGGCAGTCCCTGACGCCGGGCGATCCTTTCGGCCGCTCCATCTGGTCTTTCGCCGATCTTTCCGACGAACGCCCGTTGATCAACCTTACGCCGCGCGAACGCGAGGTCGCGATACTGACGTGCAGGGGCCTGACTTCCAAGGAAATCGGCCGGGAACTCGACTTGAGCTATCGCACGATCGAGATCTACCGGGCCCGGTTGCTCGAAAAGTTCGGGGCGCGCAAACTGGCCGAACTGGTGGCGAAGCTGTCGGGAATGCCGCTGTAGCGCGGTTCGGGTTCCCCGGTTGAAAAGGAAGCGCGCGCCGGACGGGCGGCGCGCGCATTGGCCGATGGGGCAGCGGGGCCGGGCCGTTCCCGTGGTGCGGATCACACCACGAGGACCGGTACCTTGGACAACCCGGTGACCTTGTGCGACACGCTGCCCAAAAGGTAGCCCTCGACCGAGCCCATTCCGCGGCTGCCGATGACGATGCAGTCATTTCCATGCTGGTCCGCGAAACTGACGATGGTTCGCGCGGGTTGGCCGGCCTTCACGAAAGCCCGCACCTTCTCGACGCCCGCTGCCTTGGCGCGGTTCTTGGCGTGTTCGGCGACCTCTTTCGCGTGGTCCTGCATGGCATCGTCGATATTGCCGGGGTCGGATGCCCGCACCATCGAGAAGGACGCCTCGAGCATCGAATGATGCCGGTAGACGGTCAGGATGTTCAACTCGGCCCCGCACAGCGTTGCGAGCTCTGCGGCCTTGTCCAGCGCCGCTTCCGCGCCGACCGAGCCGTCGAAGGGAACCAGGAGTCGATTGAACATGTCGGTCTCCTTTCTACTTGGCAAAGGCCAGATCACGCAGGAACAGGGCGATCTGCGGGAAGAAGATCAGCGCGGCCGTCACACCTATCAGGATCACGATGAACGGGGGCGTGCCCCGGATCACGTCCATGTAAGGGCGTTTGAAGACAGCGATCGCCGTGAAGATGTCGCACCCGAAGGGCGGTGTGGCGGAGCCGACGGCGACCTGAAGCGTAATCAGCGTGCCGACGAGAACGGGGTCCAGCCCCACGCTCTGGACCACCGGCGCGAAAATCGGAACGAGGATCAGGATGACCACGATCGGATCAACGAACATGCAGCCGATGAAGAACGCGATCGAGATCACGACCAGTACGCCGATCTGGCCCATCTGGTCAATGCCGATGCCACTTAGGATAGCCTGTGGAATCTGTGCAAAGGAAATCACCCACGAAAAGGCCGTGCCGGCGCCGACGAGGATGAACACCACGGCGGTGATCAGCCCGGTGGACTTGGCGGTCTCATAAACACCCTTGAGGTCGATTTGGCGAAAAACCAGCAGTTCGAGGATGAGCGCGTAGAGGACACAGGCCGCCGCGGCCTCGGTGGGCGAGAAGATGCCGCCGTAGATTCCGCCAATGATGATCGCCGGAAAGCCCAGGGGCCATAGCGCGCGGCGCGCGGTGGCGAACCTCTCGCTCCAGGATGCCTTTTCCTCGGTCGGGACACCGTTCCGCACTGCGTAGATCCATGCATAGATCGAGAACAGGAAGAGGATCAGCAGGCCCGGCCCGATACCCGCGATGAACAACTCGGCGATCGACGTGTTGGACACCACGCCGTAGATGATCATGCCGATCGAAGGCGGGATCAGGAAGGCGATGTCCGAGGCATTCACGATCAAGGCCAGCACGAAGCTGTCCTTGTAGCCGGCCTTGAGCATGCGGGGCCGCAGGGGCGAGCCGATGGCGACCACGGTAGCCTGTGTGGAGCCCGAAACCGCGCCGAACATCGTGCAGGCGGCGGCCGTCGACACCGCGAGCCCGCCGCGCAAATGCCCGACGAAGGACATTACCATGTCGATCAGCCGGCCGGCGGACTGGCCGCGTGTCATGATGTCGGCGGCGAAGATGAACATCGGTACCGCGATCAGCGACGCCGGCCGAACACCGGCCATCATCTGTTGAACCATGGTTTCCATCTGGCCCAGCCCGCCAAACAGCGAAATGAAACCCACGAATGCGCCGACGATAAGCGGGATCATCATCGGAAAGCCAAGCAGGAGCAGGACGATCATGATCGAGAAGATGGTAATGGCCATGCGTCAGATCTCCACTTCGCTTTCATCGTACCCCTCGAGCACGTTGGTAGACAGGTAGATGTCTTTTTCCAGTATGTTCTTGATCGCCGTCAGCAGGTACTGCAGCCCCGTCATGAAGAAGCCAACGGGCACCCAGACAAGGGTGATCCAGACCGGGATCTGCAACGACGGCAAAACCCGCCCGCGATCCGCCTGCGTCATGACGTATTGCAGCGAATACCATGCAAGGCCCAGCATGAAGACCGCCGTGACGATCGCGATGATGATCATGAGTGCCTTGCGCGGCTTGGAGGGCAGGGTGTCGAAAATCGCAGACATGCGGATATGGCGGCCCTGGCGTGCGGCGTAGGAAATACCGGCGAAGGTGATCAGAATGATGATGATGCGGTTCAATTCCTCGGAAAAGAAGATGCTTTGCTGGAATACGAAACGGCCGATCACGTTCGAGACCGTGTTCAGCGCCATCAGAAGCACGCCCACGGCCAGCAACACCGACTCGAGCCGGCTGATCGCCGTGTCGATGACGCCCAGAAAGCCCGGAAGCGTGGAGTGGTAAACCTCGAGCGGCGCGTCATCGGCCGAGGTCGTGTCCGTCTGCGATTGAAGCTGGGAGTCTCGTTCTTCGTTCGTCACTGTCCTGCCCCCTGTTGGAAATTACTGGCGCCCAAAAGGAATGCGCCCCTCGCAGGGGGCGCATCCGGGGCGTGTCGGGTTAGTCCTGCACCGCCGCGAGATCGGCCTTGAGCTGTTCGAGGATCGCCTTGCCGCTCTCCCCGGTCATCTCGATGAACTTGGCCTCGACGTCCTCGGCCGCTGCCTTGAACGGCGCGCGCTCCTCCTCGGACAGACGTGTTACCGTCATCTCGGGCTTGGCTTCCTTGATCTTGTCCAGCGACTCCTGCGTCAGGCCGTCCTGGTACTCGATGATGAAGTCGAACGCGACGTCCATGGCATCCCGGATCATCTGCTGTTCACCTTCGGGCAGGCCGTCGTAGAAATCCTGGTTGGCCATCACCGCCGTGGTGAACACGTTATGCCCGGTGAAGGTGATATGGTCGGTCACCTCGTACATCTTGGTCGATTCGACCCAGAACATCGGGTTTTCCTGGCCCTGGATGATGTTGGTCTGAAGACCGCCATAGGTTTCCCCCCACGGCAGCGGTGTCGGCGTCGCCCCGAAGGCCTGGTAGCTTTCAACCAGCAGCGGGTTGGTCATGACCCGGAACTTAACCTCGTTGAGGTCCGACGGCGCCTTGACTGGCTCCTTGGTTGTCATGACGACTTCGCCTTCGGGGAACATGGTCAGAAGCTCCAGCCCCTGTTCGGCGTAGAGTTCGGGGAACATGCCGTTGATCGCCTTCGAGTTCTCGAAAAACCGGGCGAGCTTTTCCTCGTCGGTGGGCAGCAGGTAGGGCACGAAGAAGACCTGCGCCTCGGGGATCAGCGAGCCCGTGAAGCCCGGCGACTGGTCCACGAATTGCAGGATGCCTGCCTGGGTCTGTTCCATGATGTCCGCGGATTCACCCAGCGTGCCGTACGGGAACAGCTGGATCGTGTGGTCGGAATTGGCCTCGACCTCTTCCTTGAACTTCTGGGCGAACTGGCCCTGCACGTCGGTCATGGCCTCCTCGAAGGCGTAGCGCCACGTGTCCGCGCTTGCCGTGCCCACGCTCGCCAGAAGGGCCGCCGCGGCCGCGCTTCCGGTCAGGATCCGGTTGAGAATGCTCCTAGATATCTCCCTTTGGTCCGTTTGACGGTGATCCCGCGCACGCCGGCACGGCACCGTCTGGCTAAATCTAGGTTTCACGGACGGCCGCATCGCCGAGGCACCCTTGCGAGCGATCGGCAGCGAGGAAATTCCTCCTTTATCGATGCGCTATGTGGGCCCGCCTCAACGGGGGCTGTCACACGAGTCAGCATGAGGTAATCTGCGACAGTCTGTCAACTTCTGTGGCTGACTCCGGTAGGTATTTTGGAATTACCATTTTAAAGCAGTTGGTAACAAGGCGAACATGAACATCCCGCGGGCGGAGCGACGTGCCCCAGGGCAGTGTTCGACCCTGCGGGCCCGTCGACGCGACCGGCAAAACCGGGCTTGGACGGTGCCGCTGCGCTGCGGCGTCCACTGCGTGACGACCGCGCCCCGGTCGGCATGTCGCAAGGGCCTGTCAGCCCCCGAGCTTCTTCTGGACGATCTCGTTCACCGCCTTCGGATTGGCCTTGCCGCCGGTGGCTTTCATGACCTGACCGACGAACCAACCTGCCAGCTTGGGATTCGTCTGCGCCTTTTCCACTTGGGCGGGATTGTCGGCGATGATCTGGTCCAGCGCCGCCTCGATCGCGGCGGTATCCGTCACCTGTTTCAGCCCTTCCGCCTCGACGATCTCGGCCGGGGCGCGCCCGGTCTCGACATGAAGTTCCAGAACCTGCTTGGCGATCTTTGTCGAAATCTCGTCCTTGGCGACCATGGCAAGGATCTCGGCATTGGCCTGCGGCGTGGCGATTTCCCGCGGGCCCACCTCGGCCTTGTTCGCGCGGCCCAGCACCTCGTTGATGATCCAGTTTGCGCAGCGCTTGCCGTCGCCGCCGCCCACGGATTCCTCGAAATAGGCGGCAAGGTCGCGATCGGCGGTCAGGACACTGGCGTCGTACTCGGTGACGCCGTAGTCGCGCACGAAGCGCTCTTTCTTCTCGTCGGGCAGTTCGGGCAGGCTGGCCTTGATGCCGTCCACCCAGTCCTGTTCGATCTCGAGCGGCAGCAGGTCGGGATCGGGGAAGTAGCGGTAATCATGCGCTTCTTCCTTTGACCGCATGGAGCGTGTTTCTCCCTTGTCGGGGTCATAGAGCCGGGTTTCCTGCTCGACCTCGCCGCCGGCCTCGACAATGGCGATCTGGCGGCGCGCCTCGAAGTCGATCGCGGCCTGAATGAACCGCATCGAGTTCATGTTCTTGATTTCGCAGCGCGTGCCCAGATGGGAATGGTCGCCCGTCTCGATGTAGGCCTCGTAGGCGCCGGGGCGGCAGACCGATACGTTCACGTCGGCGCGCAGGTTGCCGTTCTGCATGTTGCCGTCACACGTGCCGAGATACCGCAGGATCTGGCGCAGCTTCGTGACATAGGCGGCGGCCTCCTCGGGGCCGCGGATATCGGGGCGGCTCACGATCTCCATCAGGCAGACGCCCGTACGGTTGAGGTCCACGAACGACATCGCCGGGTCCATGTCATGGATGGACTTGCCCGCATCCTGCTCCATGTGGATGCGCTCGATCCGTACCTTGCGGGCGATGCCCGGTTCCATGTCGACCAGTATCTCGCCCTCGCCGACGAGGGGATGATACAGCTGGCTGATCTGGTAGCCCTGCGGCAGGTCGGGGTAGAAATAGTTCTTGCGGTCGAAAGCCGACCAGAGGTTTATCTCAGCTTTCAGGCCCAAACCGGTGCGGACCGCCTGTTCCACGCAGTACTCGTTGACGACCGGCAACATGCCGGGCATGGCGGCATCCACGAAAGAAACGTTCGAGTTGGGCTCGGCCCCGAATTCGGTGGACGCCCCCGAGAACAGCTTGGCGTTGGACGACACCTGGGCATGAACCTCCATGCCGATGACAAGCTCCCAGTCATGCTTG
The DNA here is from genome assembly GCF_047086965.1 of Roseovarius halophilus (ex Wu et al. 2025). NCBI lineage: Bacteria > Pseudomonadati > Pseudomonadota > Alphaproteobacteria > Rhodobacterales > Roseobacteraceae > Roseovarius > Roseovarius halophilus (ex Wu et al. 2025). The sequence continues at coordinate 8,550 of NZ_JBKOTX010000180.1, forward strand.
GCCCCGGCGATCACCTTGGGTGTGGGGGCTTCGTAAGTGAGATCGAGCATGAAACGCGCCTCCGAATGAAAGTGGTTGAGGTTCTAGGATAGCCGCGGAAAAGGGGCAAGAGGCATGTATGCTGCCGCGTTGGCGCGGGTTCGGCTGCGGCAATGCATCCATGGCGCCCGGACGATGAACGGCACCGCCGATCGCTGCTACGTTTGAAGGAAAACGGCGTTTCTGCTAACCTTGCTCATAAGTTTATTTCGTGACTGGAGCATATGATGGTCGATATACTGGGTGATGATACAGACGAACTGCTTGAGGGAACCAATGACGCCGATACTATTTCGGGTGCGGGTGGCAACGACACGATAAACGGGTACGGCGGCAGTGATGTCCTGAACGGCGGTGACGGTGCGGACCGGATCAATCCCGGCGATAACACCAATTTCGATTTCGTTTCCCCGGGCGCGGGCGATGACACGATCGACCTGAGCGATGTCCAGACCGGATTCGTGATCATCGATTACAGCGATTTCAGCGATACCAGCGCGCTTGAATGGACCATTGACGGCGCGACCAACACCGGAAGCGTTTTGAACGTGCCCACCGGGGCGATTGACACCATCATAGACGTCGAGAATCCGCTTTTTTCTGGATGGGTGCCCGGGGGTGGGCTTTCAGCACGCGGCGGCAGTGGAGACGATATTTTCAACCTCGCGCCGGATGGCGAACAATGGATGACCGTGCGCGGCAACGCGGGGAATGACACGTTCAACGTGTCCGGGACCGGTCTCGTCCAGCTTGATTATCGCGACGGTGGCGCGGTGACAGCGGACCTGACGACCGGGGAAATCGGCCACGACACGTTCTCGGATACACTGAACGGCACCATCTGGGGGCTGCGCGGGTCGAGCTTCGATGACAGGATCACGGGCGATGACACGGGTCAGAGGATCCGGGCGCAGGACGGCGACGACACGGTCGAGGCGGGCGACGGCGATGACCGGATCGAGGGCGGCGCCGGCAACGACACCCTCAGGGGCGGCGAAGGCAGTGATCAGCTTTTGGGCGGGGACGGCGATGACCTGATCGATCCCGGCGATGCTGGCGGCCGGTCCGGGTTCGACTTTTTCAACACCGGCTCCGGCAACGACACGGTCGATTTCGCCGAAACACTGACAAGTTTTGCAACGACACGGTATTTCCAGCTTGACGGTTCCGGCTCGGGGATCGTGGCCGATATCGACGGGGTCGCCAATACCGCCAGCGTCGACAAGGGCGCACAGGGCACGGATACCTATCTTGATATCGTCAATCCGCTGGATTCGGGCTTCACGACCGGGGGCTTCGGCATTGAAGGATCGACTGAGGATGACGTCTTCAACCTGACAACGGACAGCGAACAGTGGATGCAGGTTGCAGGGCGTGCCGGCGACGACACGATCAACATCTCTGGCGATGGATTTGTGCGCATCCAATACGTGAATGAAGGTCCGATTGTTGCTGATCTGGTCAATGGTACTGTCACGCATGACGGTTTCACCGACACGATCAATGGCAGCCCTTGGGAAATTCGCGCCAGCGACAATGACGATTCCATTCTTGGCAGCGATGCCGACGAATCCTTCATAACACGCCTTGGCAACGACACGCTCGACGGCGGCGGCGGGTTCGATATCATCCGTTTTGACCGCACTATCTTTGACAGCGGTTTGCAGGCCGATCTGGTGGCCGGAACCGTGCAGGGCGTTTCCGGGTCCACGCCCTACGATGTCAGCCTGACCGGTATTGAAGCGGTGCGCGGAACCGACTTCGGCGACATGCTGGCAGGTGATGCCGCGGCAAACAATCTTGAGGGCGAGGCCGGTGATGACACGCTTTCGGGCGGTGCCGGGGACGACACGGTCGATGGCGGGGCGGGCACCGACAGCGCGGTCATCGCCGCCGCGCGCGCCGATGCGGTTGTGACCGAAACGGGCGACGGGCTGCGGATCGAGACCCCGGACGGGGCCGACCTGTTCATCGACGTGGAGATGTTCGACTTCGCCGACGGCCCCGTCAGCGCCGACGAGTTGCTGGACGCGGACGACCCGGTGGGCGAGACGCTCATCGGCACCGATGGCGACGACAGCCTGACCGGCACGCCCCTTGACGACGCGATCGCCGGCGGGGCGGGCAATGACACGCTGACGGGCGGTGACGGCGATGACCAGATTGCCGGGTCCGACGGCGACGACGTGATCGACGGCGGCGCCGGGCGCGACAATATCGGCGGCGGGCTGGGCAATGACGTGATCGACGGTGGCCCGGGCCGCGACACGATCGGCGCGGGCCAGGGCGACGACGATGCCGCGGGCGGCGCCGACGACGACATCGTCAATGGCGGCGCGGGCAACGACACGCTGGCGGGCGATACCGGCAACGACACGATGGGCGCCGGGTTCAACGACGACACCGTCACCGGCGGCGCGGGCGACGACAGCCTCGGCGGCGGCACCGGGCAGGACACGGTGGATGGCGGCGCGGGCGACGACGCCATCGGCGCGGGCGAGGGCAACGACACCGTCAT
>NZ_JBKOTX010000181.1:0-11084 GCF_047086965.1 Roseovarius halophilus (ex Wu et al. 2025)
GTGGCGTTCTGGAGCACGGTGTCCTCCATCGCGAGGGCCGATATCTGGAAGGTGCGGGCCAGCCCCGCGCGGGCGCGGGCGCGGGTGGGCAGGGCGGTGATGTCGCGGCCCATGAACTCGACCCGGCCGCTGTCGGGCGCGAGCCCGCCGCATACCTGTGCGATGAGCGTGGATTTGCCGGCGCCGTTGGGCCCGATGATCGCGTGGATCTCGCCGGGGCGGAGCGTGAGGGTCACGTCGTCGGTCGCGCGTAGGGCGCCGAAGGACTTGCTCAGCCCGTGGGTGGCCAGGACCGGGTCAGTCATGGGCCACCTGCCGTCCGGCCAGCAGGCCGATCAGCCCGCCGCGCGCGAAGAGCACCACCGCGAGGAGCAGCGCGCCCAGCCAGATGTGCCAGTAGTCGCTGAGCCCCCCGAGGAGGTGTTCCAGCGTGATGAAGAGCGCCGCGCCGGCCACCGGGCCGAACAGCCGGCCGACCCCGCCGAGGATGATGAACACGATGATCTCGCCGCTGAGTTGCCAGCTGAACATGGTGGGCGAGACGAAGCGGTTGAGGTCGGCGAAGAGCGCGCCTGCCAGCCCGGTGATGGCCCCGGAGATCACGAAGGCCAACAGGCGCAGGCGGAAGGGGCTGAGGCCAACCGTTTCCACCCGTTGCGGTGCCTGTCGCGCGGCGTTGAGCGCCAGCCCGAAGGCGGAGCGGGCGAGGCGCGCGTTGAACCACAGCGCGGCGGTGAGCAGGGCGAGGCAAATCCCGAAGAACTGGATCGGATCCAGCGTGTCGAGACCCGGGAAGCCGTTGCGCACGTAGATCGACAGCCCGTCCTCGCCGCCATAGGCGGGCCAGCTGATCGCGAAGAAATACAGCATCTGGCCGAAGGCGAGGGTGATCATGATGAAATACACCCCCGAGGTGCGCAGTGACAGCGCGCCGATGACGAGCGCGGCGAGCGCGGCGGCCAGCAGCGCCACGAGCCAGATCAACGGCATGGATTTGGTCCCCTCGATCAGCAGCGGGCTTTCCACGAGGGGCGTGTAGCTCTGGGCGTGGCTGGCGAGGATGCCCATCGCGTAGCCGCCGATCCCGAAGAAGGCGGCATGCCCGAGGCTGACCAGCCCGCCCAGCCCGAGCGCGATATTGAGCCCCACCCCCGCCAGCGCGAGGATCGCCACGCGGGTGGCGAGCGTGATGGTGAAGGGTTCGTCCACCGCCCATGCCCAGAGGGGCACGGCGACGAGGCCCGCGAATAGGACCGTGTTGATGAGTTGTTCACGCCTCATGCGCGTGCCCCGAACAGGCCCTGCGGGCGCCAGACCAGCACCAGCGCCATCAGGATGTAGATCAGCATCGAGGCCAGCGCGGACCCGGTGGCGGTGGCGGCCGCATTTTCCATGAAGAGGCGGAACACCTCCGGCAGGAGAAGCTTGCCCATCGTGTCGGTCACGCCCACCAGCAGCGCGCCGACGAGCGCGCCCTTGATCGAGCCTATCCCGCCGATCACGATGACCACGAAGGCGAGGATCAGCACCGGTTCGCCCATGCCGACCTGCACCGACTGGAGCGCGCCGACCATCGCGCCGGCCAGCCCGGCCAGCGCCGCGCCGAGGGCGAAGACGATCGTGTAGAGTTTCGAGATGTCGACGCCCAGCGCCGCGATCATCTCGCGGTCGGATTCGCCGGCGCGGATGCGGATGCCGAGCCGCGTGCGCGAGATCAGCCAGAATAGCCCGGCCGCGAGCCCCAGCCCCGTGAGGATGATGGTCAGCCGGTAGAGCGGGTAGCGGATGCCGCCGGGCAGCGTGACCGGGCCGGACAGGTAATCCGGGATATCGAGGAAAAGCGGGAAGGAGCCGAATATCCAGCGTGTGCCTTCGGAGAAGATCAGGATCAGCGCGAAGGTCGCCAGCACCTGATCGAGGTGGTCGCGCGCGTAGAGCCTGCGGATCACGACCAGTTCCACCAGCGCCCCCGCGGCGGCGGCCGCGGCCAGCGCGGCGGCGAGGGCGAGCGGGAAAGACCCCGTCCAGCCCGCCACGGTGGCGGCGGCGAAGGCGCCGACCATGTAGAGCGAGCCGTGCGCGAGATTGATCAGCCCCATGACACCGAAAACGAGCGTGAGCCCGGCGGCCATGAGGAAAAGCATGACCCCGAACTGAAGCCCGTTGAGGAGCTGTTCGATGAAGAGGATGGTTGTCACGAAGGCGTGCCCCGGGATGGGGCCGGGCGCGGGACGCGCGCCCGGCCGTCAGGTCTTACATGTCGCACTCGTCCACGTAGACGTTCGCGTGGTCCTCCAGCGCGACGCCGATGATCTTGTTGGTGAAGATGTCACCTTCCTTGATCACCTCGCGCACGTAGATGTCCTGCACGGGATGGTTGTTGGAGGCGAAGGCGAAATCGCCGCGGGTCGAGGCGAAATCGGCCTCCTTCAGCGCGGCGCGGAAGGCCTCGTGATCGGAAATGTCGGCCTTGGCCATGGCCGAGAGCAGCAGGTTGGCCGTGTCGTAGCCCTGGCTGGCATAGAGCGAGGGCAGGCGGCCGTACTCGGCCTCGAACGCCTCGACGAAGGCCTTGTTGGCCGCGTTGTCGATGTCCTTGTTCCATTGCGAGGTGTTCTTGACCCCGAGCGCCGCGTCGCCGACGGCCTGAAGGATACCCTGGTCGAAGCTGAAGGCCGGGCCGACGACGGGCAGGTCGATGCCGGAATCGGCCAGCTGCTTGAGGAAGGAGATACCCATGCCGCCGGGCAGGAAGAAGAAGATCGAGTCGGCCTCCGAGGCGCGGATCTGCGCGATCTCGGCGGCGTAATCCTTCTGGCCCAGCTTGGTGAAGACCTCGCCGGCAAGTTCACCCTCGTAGATGCGCTTGTAGCCTGTCAGCGCGTCCTGACCGGCGGGATAGTTGGGGGCCAGGATGAAGGATTTGCCGAAACCGGCTGAATTGGCGTAGCCGCCCGCGGCCTCGTGCAGGTTGTCGTTCTGCCACGCGACATTGAAATAGTCCGGGTGGCATCCCTTGCCGGCCAGCATCGACGGCCCGGCATTGGGCGAGAGGTAGAACTTGCCCCGGGCGGTGGCCGACGGGACAACCGCCATCGCGAGGTTGGACCAGATGATACCGGTGAGCACGTCCACCTTTTCGGACTGGATCATCTTGTCGGCGAGCTGCACGGCGATGTCGGGCTTGCGCTGATCGTCCTCGACCACGATTTCGAGATCGTCGTTGCCGGCCATCTTGGTGGCCAGCAGGAAGCCGTCGCGCACGTCGATGCCCAGCCCGGCGCCGCCGCCGGACAGCGTGGTGATCATGCCGACCTTGACCTTGCCGTCCTCGGCCGCGGCAGCCGTGGCCGCCAGCCCCATGCAGGCGGCGGCGATTAGCGATTTCAGTTTCATGTCGTCACTCTCCCTTTTGTATCGTCAGAACGCCTTGAAGGTCAGCGTCGTTTCCGTGCGCTCGATCCCGTCGATGTCGAGCAGGTTCTCGTTGATGTACTTGCCCACATCGGCGCCTTCGGGGATGTAGAGCTTCATCAGCAGGTCGAAGGGCCCCGAGGTGGAATAGAGTTCCGAGTGGATTTCGCGCAGCGCGACCTCCTCGGCCACGCGATAGGACGTGCCGGGCTTGCAGCGGATGTTCACGAAGACACAGCGCATGGGGACCCCCTCATTGTCATTGGCTACCAGTTTGTAAGGGTTTTGGCGCGGATGAAAACGGCGAATTTCGCGCCCGTGGTTCGAAAGCCGTCGCGATGGTCTATTCCACGATCTCGATCAGCGTGTTGGCGCGGCCGTGCCGCAGCACGAGGTTGTAGAGCGTTTCCGCGTGACCGGGGCTCAGGCGCACGCAGCCGGCCGAGGCCGGGGTGCCCAGACGCTCGGTCTGGTCGGTGCCGTGGATGGCGAAATTGCCCGAGAAGAACATCGAGTGCGGCATCGGCGCGTTGTCGTAGAGCGTGGAATAATGCATCCGCTTCATCGCCTGCACGCGGTAGAGCCCGACGGGCGTGACCTTGCCCGCCCGCGCGGTCGAGACCGGCCAGCGATGCGTTGGCGCGCCGTTCAGGGCCACGGTCATTTCCTGATCCGACAGGTCGATGCGCACGTCAACGATCGCGGCCAGTGCCGGCCACGCGGCGACGACCAGCGCGAGAATGGTGCAGGCCCGTATCACAGGGTCATGTGCCGGGCCCGCGCGCCGCGTTCGATGGCGGCCGCGTGAAGCCGGTCGATGTTGAGTTCGTAGCGGATTTCCTCGAGCAGGCGCAGTTCCCGCTCATTGAGGGAGCCGTCGGCGGCGGCCACGTCGCAGGCCAGCGCGTAGGCCGTCTCGAACAGCGTCTCGGGCAGGTTGTCGCGCACGAGGCCGAACAGCGCGTCAAGCCCGTCCTCGACACTGAATAGGTCGAACACGGTCTGTGACACCACGCGGATCCGGTCTTCGTCGTAGCTGGCGAAAATCGGCAGGTTGTTCACCGCCGTCTGGATCTTGACCAGTTCCGAGGTCCTCACGTCCTCGTCCGAGGCGGAAATGGCGATCATGACGGCCACGAGGCAATCCTCGGGGGTCATTGGGTGGGGGGCTTGCTGGCTCATGGCCTGTCCTTCGGTTGCCTGCGTTGTTGCGGCGCAGAATATTGACTGTCCGCGCCCCCGGCAATAGGAAGCGCCCAGCCCGGTCGCGGTGACGTGCCGCCGGTTCCGGGCGCAGGTAAGTCTGGAGTTTCCCCGATGTCCGATATGCGCGATGCCGCGATGCAGTCGAAAGCCTGGCCTTTTGAGGAAGCGCGCCGCGTTCTGAAACGCTACGAGAAGGCGCCGCCCGAGACGGGTCACGTGATCTTCGAGACGGGGTACGGCCCCAGCGGGCTGCCGCATATCGGCACCTTCGGCGAGGTGCTGCGCACCACGATGATCCGCCACGCCTTCGAGACGATCAGCGACATCCCCACGCGGCTGATCTGCTTTTCCGACGACATGGACGGGATGCGCAAGGTGCCCGGCAACGTGCCCAACCGCGGGCTGCTGGCCGAGCACCTGCAAAAGCCGCTGTCGGACGTGCCGGACCCGTTCGGCACGCACGAGAGCTTCGGCGCGCACAACAACGCGATGCTGCGCCGGTTCCTCGACACGTTCGGCTTCGATTACGAATTCTACTCGGCCACCGATTTCTACCGCTCGGGGCAGTTCGACGCGGTGCTGCTGCGCGCCGCCGAGCGCTACGACGACCTCATGAAGGTGATGCTCAAGTCCCTGCGCGAGGAGCGGCAGCAGACCTACTCGATCTTCCTGCCGCTGCATCCCGAGACGGGCAAGGTACTGTACGTCCCGATGAAGGAGGTCAACGCCGCCGACGGGACCGTGACCTTCGATGACGAGGACGGCCGCGAATGGACCGTGCCGGTGACGGGCGGCAACGTGAAGCTGCAATGGAAGCCCGACTTCGGCGCCCGCTGGGCCGCGCTCGGCGTCGATTTCGAGATGTACGGCAAGGACCATTCCACCAACACGCCGATCTATGACGGCATCTGCCGCATCCTGGGGACGCGACCGCCCGAGCATTTCACCTACGAGCTGTTCCTCGACGAGAACGGGCAGAAGATTTCCAAGTCCTCGGGCAACGGAATCAGCATCGACGAATGGCTCAGCTATGCCTCGACCGAGAGCCTGAGCTATTTCATGTATCAGAAGCCCAAGACGGCCAAGCGGCTGTATTTCGACGTGATCCCCAAGGCCGTGGACGAATATCACCAGCAGTTGCGCGCCTATCCCGGCCAGGACCTCAAGGCGCGGCTCAACAACCCGGTGCATCACATCCACAACGGCGACGTGCCCGCGTCGGACATGGTGGCGCCGTTCTCGATGCTCCTGAACCTCGCCAGCGCGTCGAGCGCCGAGGACAAGGAGACGATGTGGGGCTTCATCCGCAAGTACGCCCCCGAGGCCAGCCCGGAAACGCACCCGGCGATGGATGCCGCGGCGGGCTTCGCGGTGCGTTACTTCAACGACTTCGTCAAGCCGGCCAAGGTGTACCGCGCCCCCGACGCGGCCGAGCGCGCGGCGCTGGCGGATCTGGCCCGGGCCCTGCGCGAGCCCGATTTCGCACTGGCCGAGATCGCGCGGAAGAATGCCGACATGGGCAAGGACGAGCCGCTGCCCGAGGCCGATTACGGCGACGAGGAGTTCCTGCAATCGGTCGTTTTCGCCATCGGCAAGAACCACGGCTTCGAACCGTTGCGCAACTGGTTCACGGCGATCTACGAGGTGTTGCTGGGCGCCAGCCAGGGGCCGCGGTTCGGCGGGTTCGTCGCGCTTTACGGCGTGCCGGAGACCGCCGCGCTGATCGACGCGGCGCTGGCCGGGGACCTGGGCTGAGCCAAGCCATTGCGCGCCGCGCGAAGCTTTGACATGATGGGCAAAACGGAGGCGGCGGCATGTGGCGTATTTCCCTGATTTTCCTTGGTTTCCTGGCATTCGCCTGTAGCCGGGTCTCGATGCCGGAGCCGTCGGAGGGGCGGGCGCTCTACATGGATAACTGCGCGCAGTGCCACGGTGTCTCGGGCAAGGGCGACGGGCCTTGGGCGGGCTCTTACGATCCCGCGCCGTCCGACCTGACGCGCATCGCCGCGCAGGACAGGTTTCCGCGTGCTCATGTCCTGAGCGTGATCGACGGCTATGACCGGTCAGACCTGCCGGGCAAGGACATGCCGGAATTCGGCCTGCTGCTGGAGGGCGACACGGTGCCCGTCGACGTTGGCGACGGGGTGCTGACCCCCACGCCGCGCCCGCTGGCCGCGTTGCTGGCGTATCTCGAAAGCATTCAGGACACCTGATCGTCTTTCTTCTGGCGGCGGGCGGCGCGCAGATCCGCGATGGTGCGGCCGAGGCGAAACGGGGCGGCGAAACTGACCAGGCAAATCGCCAGCGTCTTGAGCCCAAGGAGCCATGCGCGCGAGTCGATATAGGCCCATTCCTGCTGCAAGGCCCGCGTCTGGGCCACGAGCGACTCGTAACTGCGGGCCAGAATACGGAACTGGCCCACGACCTCGGGCGCGCGCGTGTCCAGCGTTTTCAGCGCGGGGCGGGTGGCGGAGTCAATCGGCTGAAATGCCAGAAGTTCCCGCGTATCGAGGGCATCGGCCTGCGCCCGCATCTCCGACATTGCCTTGGTGTCCGGGGGCGCGGAGAAGGGGAAAAGATCGCGCAACGCCGCCTCGTTGTCCGACGCTTCGGTGAACAGCGGCAGCGCGGCATTCCGGGCGGTCGAAGCAGCAAGGAAATCCGCCTTGTCGCACAGCGTCGCCAGCGCCGCGCTGCCCGGCGCGGCGCAATGGCCAAGACGGAACGCGTTGACATCCCTGTCAAAGGCGATCGTGGCGGCGCGGGTCATCCCGATCTGGCGCTCGATGCGGGAACTGTCGGCAAGGTAGATGTCGGCAACCACCGCGCCCAGCGCGCCGAACAGCCCGAACACCACCCAGAGCAGATCCGCCAGCGCCCATATGCGTTGTCCCGGCGGCGTGCACAGGCAGGCCACCGTGATCCCGCAGCCAGCGGCGAAGGCCAGCAGGTAAAGCGGAAACTGGTAATCGACAAGGACCATGCGCTGCCCCCGTGGTCACCCGCGCAGTATGAAGCGGCCGGTCCGTTTTGCAAGCCATGACCGATCACGGCCCTGTCACCGGCGGATCGTCCCGCGTCCGGCATCGCCGCATCGAAGGCCACCCGGCGGCTTTTCCAGAAGGTACGAGCAAGCCGCGCGATGGCCAGACCGCGGGATGGCGATGCTGTGTGTGAGCGGGGCGCTTCATGGCGCCGTGTTCGGCGGGACTCCGGGCAGCGTGCTTGCCGCCACCAGATCGCCAGCCCGTCGCACCGAAGATGCGCCAGTCATGGTCGGCCCGCCCCCGGCGTGACGGGCGGGCCGGCGATCGCGCGGCGGCGCTGTGCGCCTTGAGTCCGCGCAGATATTTTCGCGGGTGGTGGGCAGAATGCCCACCCTACGCTTGCTATTCTGACCCTCGCTTCGCGATTTCCTCTTTTAAAGGGCTTCTAAACTTTTTGGGCAAGGCATGATCAGCCAACCATGCAAGGGCTTCCAGTCGCTCTTGGCCGCCCTCGATATTCAGAAAAATTTCCGAGTTTATTGCGGAGCCGCCGGCGCAAATTTTCTCTTGATCCACCGCCTCTTCATAAAAGTAAGAAAAATTCCTCCAGCGAAAACTTTCACCTATTATATCTTTTGCGCCTTTATGTATATTATTTTGAAAGCCCATTTTTGGGTGCAGTTGGAGTAAGGGGTGCTTTCCGAGCAGTTCGCGTGCGGTTTCATTATAGCCTTCGACCAGCATATCCAGCGGAAAGGCAATCCGCCGTAACATGAAGCACAAGTTATCTAACTTGTTTAGATCGCCAAAATCGAGGGTAATACTGTATGATCGGTAGCGATTATCTGGGCGTCCCAGTCTCTCTACCCGCTTGATGTAATCGCTGACTGGCTCGAATGGCGGGAACGCAAAAAGGGCGCGTTCTCGTGGGAAGACATTTGGAGGGACAAGTATGGATGGAATAAGGTCTTCGGCAATATCGGTGGCAGAGGAGAACATATCAGTCAGATCATGGGTGAAATTAATACTTCTATTATTGAGCAGCAGGATTGCTTTAAGATACTTCTCAATGGCTTGTTGTGAGCTCCAGCAGTATTGAAACTGGAGTCGTGATCGCGCCGACATTCTCGCAACTAGATAATCTTCATCTGCTGCATCTCTGAACATGCGCCAGATACTAGATCGAATATAAACATTGTTTTGAGGCCCCACGTCCTCCATCAAACATCCAACTCCTCCACGAACCGCGCGTTCTCGGTGATGTACTGGAACCTCAGTTCGGGCTTCTTGCCCATCAGCCGCTCCACGAGGTCGCCGGTCTCGCCCGGTTCGTCGTCGTCGATGGTCACGCGGATCAGCTTGCGCGTGGCCGGGTCCATCGTTGTTTCCTTGAGGTCCTTGGCGTCCATCTCGCCCAGACCCTTGAAGCGGCTCACGTCGATCTTGCCCTTGCCGCCGAGGCCCTTTTCCAGCCACGCGTCGCGCTCGGCCTCGTCGAGGCAATAGACCCGTTTTGCCCCCTGCGTCAGCCGGTACAAAGGCGGGCAGGCCAGATACAGGTGCCCCGCGTCGATCAGCGGCCGCATCTGGCTGAAGAAGAAGGTCATCAGCAGCGAGGCGATATGCGCGCCGTCCACGTCGGCGTCGGTCATGATGATGATGCGGTCATAGCGCAGGTCGTCGATGTTGAACTTCGTGCCCAGCCCCACGCCGAGCGCCTGCGTGAGGTCGTTGATCTCGGCGTTGGATCCCAGCTTGGACGAGGCCGCGCCCAGCACGTTGAGGATCTTGCCCCGCAGCGGCAGCAACGCCTGTGTCTTGCGGTCGCGCCCCATCTTGGCCGAGCCGCCCGCGCTGTCGCCCTCGACGATGAAAAGCTCGGTCCCGTCGCGCGTGCCGGTCGAGCAATCCACCAGCTTGCCGGGCAGGCGCAGCTTCTTGGTGGCCGACTTGCGCTGGGTTTCCTTTTCCTGCTTGCGGCGCTGGCGTTCCTCGGCCCTGAGCACGAGGAAATCGAGGATGGCGCCGGCCGACTTGGTATCGGCGGCCAGCCAGTTGTCGAAATGGTCGCGCACCGCGTTCTCGACCAGTTTCTGCGCCTCGGTGGTGGCCAGCCTGTCCTTGGTCTGGCCCACGAATTCGGGCTCGCGGATGAAGCACGACACCAGCGCGCAGCCCCCCGTCACGAGGTCCTCGCGGGTGATGTTGGCGGCTTTCTTGTTGTTCACCAGTTCGCCATAGGCCTTGATGCCCTTGAGGATCGCGGCCCAGAACCCGGCGACATGGGTGCCGCCCTCGGGCGTGGGGACGGTGTTGCAGTAGGATTGCAGGAAACCGTCGCGCGAGGGGGTCCAGTTGATCGCCCATTCCACCTTGCCCGGCCGGCCGAAACGTTCCTGGAAATCCACCGACCCGGCGAAGGGGGTTTCCGAATAGGTCGCGGCCCCGCCCAGCGTTTCCTTGAGGTAATCCGACAGCCCGCCGGGAAAGTGGAACGTCGCCTCGGTCGGGGTCTCGCCGTCCTCGATCGCGGATTTCCAGCGGATTTCCACGCCCGAGAAGAGATACGCCTTGGACCGGATGGAGCCGAAAAGGCGCCCGGGCTTGAAATGATGCGAGCCGAATATCTCGGGGTCGGGATGGAAGGTCACCGTGGTGCCGCGCCGGTTGGGGGCCTGCCCCACCTTTTCCAGCGGGCCAAGCGGCTTGCCGCGGGCGAACCGCTGTTCGTGCAGTTCCTTGTTGCGCGCGACCTGCACGACCATGGAGTCCGACAGCGCGTTGACCACGCTGGCGCCCACCCCGTGCAGGCCGCCGCTTGTCTCGTACGCCTTGCCCGAGAACTTGCCGCCCGCGTGCAGCGTGCAAAGGATGACTTCCAGCGCGGACTTGCCGGGGAATTTCGGGTGCGGATCGATGGGGATGCCGCGGCCGTTGTCGCGGATGGTGATCGCCCCGTCGGCGTGCAGGTCCACCTCGATGCGGGTGGCGTGGCCCGCCACGGCCTCGTCCATGGAATTGTCCAGCACTTCGGCCACGAGGTGGTGCAGCGCGCGATCGTCGGTGCCGCCGATATACATGCCGGGCCGTTTGCGGACGGGGTCGAGCCCTTCGAGCACCTCGATCGAGGCGGCATCGTAATCGCTGTTGTCGGACGGTGAGAGGAGGTCGTCGGCCATGCGTCTGCTCTTTGGTTTATTGGTTGGCCCGCAGTATGGCAGAGCTCGCGGGGCGGGGGAAGTGGGCGTGTCGCCGTGCCCCTTCCGCGTCACGCCGCGGTGTCGCGCAGGCAGCGCGCGCAGCCGGCCAGCGCGGCGTTGTCGTCGGTCACCAGCGATACCGGGATCGCGCGCAGGATGTCCGTGTACGGCCCCTTGGCCGTCGATGTTGATCACGTCGACATCGGTCGCCGGCGGGTCGGCCTGATCCAGGTTGATGCGGATGATGTTCACGCCACCGTCGTATTCGTCGAGCGTG
>NZ_JBKOTX010000182.1:0-11074 GCF_047086965.1 Roseovarius halophilus (ex Wu et al. 2025)
GGGCGGACGCGGCGCGCGATGCGGCGCTGGCCCGGGTGCGCGGGATGGGGCTGCCCGCCGCGCGCGACGAATACTGGAAATTCACGCGGCCGGACACGCTGGTGCAGGCCGAGGTGTCGGCGGCGTCGCTGCATGACGAGTCTGACGAGGCGCCCGTTTTCGGCGCGTTCGACCGCCTGAAGATCGTTTTCGTGGATGGTGTCTTCGACCCGGATGCGAGCGACGACCTGTCGCTTGAAGGCATCACGATCGAGCGGCTGAGCGATGCGGCACAGGCCGACATCCACTGGACCAAGGACCTTTACGGCGTGCTGGAAACAGCCGGGCAGGCCCCGGTGCCGCGGCCGCTTGCCGCGCTCAACACGGCGCTGGCTACCGACGGCGTGATCATCCACGCCACGGGCCGCGCCAGCAAACCCGTGAACCTGATTTATCACCATCAATCAGAGACTTCCGACGCGATCCTGCATCATGTTATCAAGCTGGACGAGGGCGCGGAACTGACGGTGCTGGAAAACGGTCCGGCGGCGGCCCGGTTCAACAATGTCATGGAAGTGGATGTCGCCGACACCGCGTCGTTCCAGCACGTGCGCACGCAGGGCCGCGATCACGAGCGCCGCGCGGCCACGCACCTCTTTGCGCGGCTGGGGCGTGAAAGCCGCTTCAAGTCCTTCACGATGACGGCCAACGGCGTGATGACCCGCAACGAGTGCGTGATCGAACTGACCGGGGATGATGCCGTCGCGCATGTCGCCGGCGCCGCGATGGGCGACGGTGATTTCCATCATGACGACACGGTGTTCATCACCCATGACGCGGAACGCTGCGAAAGCCGGCAGGTGTTCAAGAAGGTCCTGCGGAACGGGGCGACGGGCGTTTTCCAGGGCAAGATCCTTGTCAAGGAAGGCGCGCAGAAAACCGACGGCTACCAGATCAGCCAGTCACTGCTTCTGGACGACGACAGCCAGTTCCTCGCGAAGCCCGAGCTGGAAATCTATGCCGACGACGTGGCATGTTCGCACGGCTCGACCAGCGGCGCCATCGACGAGGAGGCGTTGTTCTACCTGCGCTCGCGCGGGGTGCCCAAGCCCACCGCGACCGACCTTCTGACGCTGGCATTCCTTGCCGAGGCGGTCGAGGAGGTCGAGGATCCGGACTTGCGCGACGAGATCGTGGGCCGGCTTGAAGGCTGGTTGGGGCGGCGGCGCGGCTGATGCCCGTGACCACCGATATCGTGGCGACCTATCGCGGGCCGCGCGTCGTGATGCGGCGCCTGCTCGCGATGGGTGCCAACGAGGGCCGGGCGCTGGCCATCCTGATGGCGGGCTGTGCGGTGGTGTTCATCGGGCAGTGGCCGCGGCTGGCCCGGCAGGCGCATCTCGAGGGCACCGACCTGAACCCGCTGCTTGGCGGGGCGTTGCTGGGCTGGATTTTCATGGCGCCGCTGGCGATGTACGCGCTGGCGTTCCTGCTGCACCTTGTCTGCCGCGCGGTCGGCGCGCAGGGGACCGCCCATGACACCCGCCTTGCGCTGTTCTGGACGTTTCTGGCGGCCAGCCCGGTGATGCTGTTGCACGGGCTGGTGGCGGGGTTCGTCGGGCCGGGTCCGGGATTGCAAGGGGTCGGCCTGATCTGGGTGGCGGTTTTCCTGTGGTTTCTCGTCGCCAACCTGCGCGAGGCCGGGTGGGGCATGACATGACGCTGACGTCGCTGAAACCGCTTTTCCTGCAGACCTTGCGCACTCCCGGGGATGCCGCCGTCGCGGTCATGGCGATGGGCCTGCCGGTACAGGCGCTGTGGATGACGCTCACGCTGGTGTCGATCCTGTCCTCGTTGTCGATGTCGGCGCTGTTCCAGGTCGCGCCCATGCCCGAGGGCGAGATGGGCGCGCTGGTGCAGGGCTCGCCGGCGAACGAGGCGCCGCTCGTCTTCGCGATCATGCAATGGGCGCGCGTGGTGCTGTCGGTCTTCGTGATCTACTGGGTCGGCCGTGCCCTGGGGGGACGAGGCACGCTGGGTGACGTTCTGGCCGTGCTGACATGGTTGCAGGTCGTGACCTTTGTTCTGCTGGCGGGGGTTTTCATCCTTGGATTCGCGCTACCATTGTTGTCGTCGCTGGCGATGATGGCGATGTTCGTTTGGTGGCTTTGGGCCGTTGTTTCGTTCATTGACGTGGCGCACGGCTTCGGCAACCCGTTCAAGGCGGCTGCCGTTCTCGTGATCTCGGTCCTGGGCACGCTGATCGGACTTGGATTTGTCTTCGGGGTGATCGCCTCGGTCGTGATGGGAGTATCCTGAGATGCTGGATGTCGAGAGAATCCGCGCCGACTTTCCGATCCTCGCGCGCGAGGTCAACGGCAAGCCCCTTGTCTATCTGGACAACGGGGCCTCGGCGCAGAAACCGCAAGTGGTGATCGACGCGATCAACCGTGCCTACAGCCACGAATATTCGAACGTGCATCGCGGGCTTCACACGCTGTCGAACATCGCGACAGAGAAATACGAGGCGGTGCGCGGCAAGGTCGCGCGCTTCCTCGGGGTGGCGGACGAGAACCAGATCGTGCTCAATTCCGGCACGACCGAGGGCATCAACATGGTCGCCTATGGCTGGGCGATGCCGCGGATGGAGCCGGGCGACGAGATCGTGCTGAGCGTGATGGAACACCATGCCAACATCGTGCCGTGGCATTTCCTGCGCGAACGGCAGGGCGTGCGGCTGAAATGGGTGGACACGGATGCCTCGGGTGCGCTCGATCCGCAGCAGGTGATCGACGCGATCGGCCCGAAAACCCGGCTGGTGGCCATCACGCATCTGTCGAACGTTCTGGGCACCAAGGTTGACGTGAAGGCGATCTGCGATGCCGCCCGGGCACAGGGGGTGCCGGTGCTGGTGGACGGGTCGCAGGCGGCGGTGCACATGCCGGTGAACCTTGACGAGCTGGGCTGCGATTTCTACGCGATCACGGGGCACAAGCTTTATGGTCCGTCCGCGTCGGGCGCCATTTTCGTGCACAGGGACCGGCTGGCCGAGATGCGCCCCTTCATGGGCGGCGGCGACATGATCCGCGAGGTCAGCAAGGACGAGGTGACCTACAACGACCCGCCGATGAAGTTCGAGGCGGGGACGCCGGGCATCGTGCAGGCGATCGGGCTCGGCGTCGCGCTGGAGTACATGATGGATGTCGGTATGGAGGCCATCGCGGCGCACGAGGAAACCCTGTGCCGGTATGCGGCCGAGCGGATGGACGGGCTCAACTGGCTCAACGTGCAGGGGACGACGCCGGACAAGGCGGCGATCTTTTCCTTCACGATGGCGGGCGCGGCGCATGCGCACGATATCTCCACCATCCTCGACAAGAAGGGCGTGGCGGTGCGCGCCGGGCATCATTGCGCCGGCCCCCTGATGGATCACCTTGGCGTGACGGCGACCTGCCGGGCATCCTTCGGAATGTACAACACCACCGAGGAGGTGGACGTGCTGGTCGAGGCGCTGGAATTGGCGCATGACCTGTTCGGCTGACGGTGCGCGGCGCGGGAACGGCGTAAATTCTTTGCCTGTGGACGGGGTTGAGGCATAATTTGTCGCCGTTGGCCATCGACGCGCACAGTTTTGCTTGCTATGCTTTGCACGGTATTAACAACAGGAGCTGCCAGAATGAAGCTTTTCAAGATCTCAGCCGTCCTCTTCATGGGCGCCTTCGTCGCAGCCTGCGCCCAACAGCAGGAAGAACCCGTCGTCGTTGTCGAGCCCGAGCCGGTTTATGACAAGTACGGCAACGTTGTCGAATAAGACGCAGCTCCTGCGTTTCAAAGTCATGCGCCGAAGTGCCCCGTCCGGGCCTTCGGCGTTTTGCATTCCTGCGCAAGGGTCGTGACGGCGCGCGGCGCCATTCGGTCCAATTTCACGATTGCACCCGGCCCTGCGCGCCGCTATACGCGGTCGCGACGCACCTGTAGCTCAGCTGGATAGAGCGCTGCCCTCCGAAGGCAGAGGCCCAAGGTTCGAATCCTTGCAGGTGCGCCATTTTCCTGACTGTAGACGTCTCCGGGCGGTGGCGCACACAAATGGTGTTAAAAAAACGTTGGCGTCGATGTCCGAGGCCGCCGCGAGAGTGACTTTCCGTTTTCGGCAACCGGTACCGCCGCATATCTGCACGGCTTCGAAACAAGATCATGATCTCGCAAAATGGATTTGGCTTGTGGCCTCGGCCTCGAGAACATCAACCGGGTCGTGTTCGGAGGCCGATCTTCGTCGCTTCCTTGACCCAGCTCAAAGCTTGGCTGTCGGGAAAATGCGAGGCATTGGCGCAAACCTTACGGGAAGGCAAATCTCACGTGCAGGGTCTCATGATCGCGGTACAGCTGGTCGTACCGGCTGCTCTGGTTCTTTGGATTGCCTTCTTTCCGGGGGCGAGCTGGCTCGGGCTTTGTGCTCAGGTACTCGGGACCGGCCTCGCGTTCTTCGCGATGTCGCAGGTGATGCTGTGGGGTCTGCCACCGCGTTGGGTACTGCATGTCTTCGCGGCCCTATGGGCCATCGGTGTGGTCTGGGCCGGTGCGGCGGCTCTACGCGCCGGTCTGCCGGTTATGCCATCCGGCTGGTCGGGTTGGGGAACAGGCGCGATCGGGCTCATCCTCGCAGCGGCCGGAGGGGCGCTCTCCTTGCAGGCCATGGCATCATCGACCCCGCCCGGATCGCGCGTGATCGACCTGTCATCCCCCTTGGGGCCCGGCGCATATCTCGTTGCGCATGGCGGCAGCCGCGAACTTACGAACGTGCACCTCAAGACGCTTGATCAGGACGTTCCACGCTTTGCCAACTGGCGTGGTCAGTCCTACGCCGTGGATATTCTCGGACGGGCTGCACTCGGGGTTTCACGTCCCCTATCCAACCCGTCTGATCCGGCGGCCTATCCGATTTTCGATGCGCCTGTCGTCGCTCCCTGCGCCGGTCGTGTGATCGCGGCCGAAGGGGCGCTACCGGACATGCTTGTCCCCGAGATGGACAGGGTTCGCAAGCTCGGGAACCATGTCATTCTGGAGTGCGACGGGGTTTGGGTGGTCGTGGCCCACTTGAGACGCGGCAGCGTGCGTGTCGTCGCCGGGGAACCGGTGGCGCAAGGCGCGCCATTGGGAAAGGTCGGCAACTCGGGCAACAGTTCGGAGCCGCATCTTCATCTCCACGTTCAGACCCCGGGTCGTGCCGACACGCCAATCGCCGGCGCCCCCATTCCGTTTCGGGTCGACGGGCGATACCTTGTGCGCAACGATATCCTGTTGGTGGCCTCCTGAGACGGGCGAGGCGCTTCGTCAGGTGACGACCAACGAGCATGTCCCGCCCGGGAACCGAAGCCGCACGGCAAGCTGGCCCCGCTGTGGCACCGGATCGCGGCGCGGATGGCGGCCAAGCCGGTTCTGGCGCTGGATGATCTGGTGCTGGAAATCGCTGAGACGCACCAGATGACGGTCCGCCGCATGCCGGTCCGGTGGACGCTGCGCAGCCCCGGTCTGGTGCATGAATAAGACCTTCAGGCGGTCGAGCAAAAGCGGCCCGAGGTCCGGCCATGCACGCCATATGCGGATCACGTGGCGGCAACCGTTCATGGCCAGCCTGTTGCCACGCATCGGTTTCATCGACGAGACCTCGCTCAAGACGAACATGGCCAAGACCACGGGTTGGTCATCAACGGCGCGATGAACCGCGTCCTCTTCGAGCTTTATGTCGAGACCCGGCTCGCCCCAGCCCTGAAACCAGGCGATGTGATCATCCTCGGTACCCTGTCATCCCACAAAAGCCCGAAGACCGTAGAGGCCATGCGACCCGATAATTGCGACACGCGGTATTCCAGACGACCGAGCCGAGAAGAATGGTCGAGAGATCAGTCAGCCACGCGCATCGGCGCTCTTCGCGGACTCGATTCGGCCTCATGTCCGGGCGGGCATGTTTCCAGTTTAGCGATTTTTCCGCAAATCCGGTACGATTGGTCACGCTTTGTTTACGTTTTTGACACGCGACCGGCAGGTTTGTGCCACATTTCGGATCAAGCTCCCCGCGTTCGCGCCATGTTTCAAAAATAGAAACAGCAAGCGCGTTTCGAACCGGACGTCCCGGCGCTGTGGTTCAGGAATTAAGGTAAAATAGAAAGGTCGAGGCCGGCTTGCAGAGAGACAGTGTTCGGAAATTGGCAACAAAACCGGCGAAGAGGCCGTGCGGGGCACGGGCTTTCCGGACGTCGCAAGGCGGTGTTGCACCGTATTGCTGCCCGGTTTCTGACAGATTTCGCTTTGTCGGTCTTCGTGCCTTCAGTACAAATTGAACATGCCCAACTGGGGGGCGATGTCTGTAGGTCACGGGGGCGGCCGCACGAAAAGCGTACCGGGAATCGGTGCGGGAGGGTGCGTTCGCCGGGTTGTTTGAGCAACGTGTGCAACACACTGGTCACGAGGGTCAGACCCGCGTGCATGAGCCGCCATGGAGAAGGCGGCACATCTCCCCGCCGGAGAATGGTTTTGTCGTGTGGGCCGCCCCTCGCCGTCGCATCGTCGGCAGGGCGAAAAAGTGGTTATCGCGGCAAGGCGCCAGGCGCCATCGAGCTGCACAAAGGAGATGACGATGTCTGGTGAAACGAACAATCCCACCGATCGCGGCGACGGTATCGTCGAGGGCGATTCGACCGACAACCGGATTGATCTGGCCTATACGGGCGACCCGGAAGGCGATCGCATAGACAACGAGGACGCCCTGCTGCCGGGCGAGGGGCCACAGGATGACATCGTCGATGCCGGCGCCGGCGACGATACCATCCTCGCCGAACAGGGCGACGATGATGTCTATGCAGGATCGGGCGACGACTCGGTCACGGGCGGCGCTGGCGACGACCTGATCTACGGCGACAGCAACCTGCCCGGCGGTATCCATGACGGTGGCGACGGCGGCACGGTGCGCGAGAGCTTCGAGTGGGACCTCGCGCCGAATGACCGTGGTTTCGTGCAGAACACCGGCAGCGTCGACGTGACCTTCCGGATCGTGCAGGAGCACGAGCGCGACGAGGTCGAGAGCGGTGTGACGACCGAAGAACAGAACGTGTCGGGGATAGAGACCGACGGCGACCCGGCCGACAGCACCAGTTCCTTCGAAAGCACGCTCAACGGCGAAGGAAACGAGGGCGATTACAACCTCGAATTCTCCGAGGCCGTCGAGAACGTGTCCTTCAGGATCAACGACGTCGACGGTGACGGGCGGGTCGCGGTCAAGGCCTTCGATGCCGACGGCCGCCCCGTTGAGGTTTTCCTGTCAGGCGGCGCGGACGTGACGCTGGACGACACGATTTCACCCGACGGTGAGGAAACGGCGACAAGCAACGGCGGCGGCGACCAGCCGGCGACCAGCGATGACAATTCCGTTCTCGTCGATATTCCCGGTCCGATCTCGCGCATCAGCATCCTGCATGATCAGGACGGACCGGCGGCGACGGACATGAACATCACCGATGTCTATTTCGACGCCCCCGGCGAAGGTGGCGGCGATACCGGCGTACCGGGCAACGACACGTTGCTGGGCGATGACGGTAACGACACCCTGTTCGGCGAAGCCGGCGACGACATGCTGGCCGGTGGCGCGGGTGCCGACAGCCTTGTCGGCGGTGATGATCGTGACGTCATGGTCGGCGGCGACGCGGGCGATTTTGTCGATGGCGGCACCGGCGGCGATGATTACGACACGCTGGATCTGCGGGGCGAGGGGCCGCTGCAGGTCGTCGACGAAACGGAGGATGCCGATGGTGATTCCACGTCGGGGACGGTCGAATTTCTCGACACGGACGGGCGTATCACGGGCAGCATGGAGTTCCGCGAGATCGAGAACCTGCTCGTGCCCGAGACCGGCAACGCCGATCCGGTCGCCAATGATGACCAGGTGACGACCGACGAGGACGTGCCGGTCGAGAACATCTCGGTGCTGGACAATGACAGCGACCCCGACAACGACCCGCTGACGGTGACGGACGCCACGGCCGACAACGGCAGCGTGACCATCAATGGCGACGGTACGCTGAACTACACGCCCGACGAGAACTTCAACGGTACGGACACGATAAGCTACAGCATCAACGACGGTAACGGCGGGACTGCCGGTGCCACGGTCACCGTGACGGTGAACCCGGTGAACGACGCCCCCGTTGCCGCGGATGACGACAACGCGATCACCGATTTCGAGACCGACGTGGTGGTGCCCGTACTGGACAACGACAGCGACGTGGACGGCGACACGCTGACCGTCACCGGCACCAGCGATCCCGCCAACGGCATGACAACGATCAACGGTGACGGCACTGTGACCTACACGCCCGATGACGGGTTCAGTGGCACGGATTCCTTCAGCTACACGGTCGATGACGGGAACGGCGGGACTGATACCGCCACCGTCACGGTGACCGTCCGCGAAGACGAGGCTGGCGGGCCGGACGGCATCGTAGAGGGCGATGACGGCGACAACCGGATCGACGAGACCTATACCGGCGATCCAGAAGGCGACATGATCGACAACGAGGATGCGATCCTGCCGGGCGAAGCGCCGAACGACGACATCGTCGAGGCCGGTGACGGCGACGACACGATCTTCGGACGTGACGGCGATGACGAGATCAACGGCGATGACGGCGCCGACGTTATCGACGGCGGCAGCGGCGACGACGAAATCCGCAGCGACGGCGACAACGTCGGTGTGCCCGATCACGAGACCTTCGTCGGCGTGCCCTTCGAGACGGGGGCCGCGCAGCTGGACAACACCGATACCGTCCATGGCGGGGATGGGGACGATACCATCTCGACCGGCGACGATGCCGATGTCGTCACGGGCGATGCGGGCAACGACGTGATCGACGGCGGTTTCGACGACGACGTGATCAGCGGGGGCAGCGGTGCCGACTCCATCACCGGCGGTCTTGGCAATGACGAGGTCCAGGGCGGTACCGGCGATGACACCATCATCGCGGGCATCGATGCCTTCTCGGACTACGAGGGGGATGACCCGAACCTGCCCAACCAGTTCCTGATTGATCCGGCGACCGGCCTGCCGGCGCTGAGCGATCCGAACCCGGCGGATGACCAGGACACGGTGTTTGGCGGCGCGGGTGACGACCTGATCATGACCGGCGATGATGCCGACGTGATCCGCGGCAACCAGGGTAACGACACGATCAATGCCGGTATCGATGACGACGATATCCGCGGCGGGTTCGGCGATGACAGCCTGACCGGCAGCCACGGCTCGGACACGATCCTCGGCGGCGAGGGCAACGACACGATCTGGGGCGGGTTCGGCAACGATCCGATCGCCGGCACGGCGGGTGAAACGCCCGATGCGACCGACCCGGTCCCCGAGAACGGTCTTGACGTCATCAACGGTGCGGGCGGCGACGACCTGATCTATGGCGAGGATGACGACGACACCCTGCTGGGCGGGGAAGGCAACGATACCGTCTTTGGCGGGATCGACGACGATTCGATCCGCGGCCAGGACGGCGATGACAGCCTGATGGGTGACGCGGGCGACGACACCGTGCAGGGCGGCGCCGGCAATGACACGATCTTCGGCGGTGCAGGCAATGACGATCTGCAGGGCCGCGCCGACCGGGACCTGTTCACCGACGCGACCGCGGGGGATACCGTTGACGGCGGCACCGGCGACAGCACGGATGACGGGGTCAACGACGATTTCGACACGCTGGACCTGACCGGGTCGGGGCCGTTGCGCGTCGTCGATGAAACCGTCGATGCCGATGGCGATTCGACCTCCGGCACGGTGGAATTCCTCGACGGGGACCGCAACGTCACCGGCACGCTGGAATTCCGCGAGATCGAGAACCTGATCCCCTGCTTCACGCCGGGTACGGTGATCGCGACACCGCGGGGCGAGTGCCGTGTCGAGGACCTGCAGGTGGGCGACCGCGTCATCACCCGCGACAACGGCCTGCAGGAAATCCGCTGGATCGGCAAGCGCGCATTGTCAGGGCCGGAGCTGATCCGGGCGCCGCATCTGCAGCCGGTGCTGATCCGGGCGGGCAGCCTTGGCCGCGGCCTGCCGGAACGTGACATGATGGTCAGCCCCCAGCACCGCGTCCTGATGCATACCGACCGCAGTGCGCTCTATTTCGACGAGCACGAGGTGCTGGCCGCGGCCAAGCACCTGACCGGGCTCGACGGGGTGGACACGGTCGAGGCCAGCGGCACCACCTACATCCACTTCATGTTCGACCAGCACGAGGTCGTGCTGTCGAACGGGGCGTGGACCGAGAGTTTCCAGCCCGGTGAACAGGTGCTGGACGGGCTTGGCGACGCGCAGCGCGACGAGCTTTACGAGCTCTTCCCCGACCTGCGCGAGGCCAAGGGAATCGCCGCCTACCAGGCCGCGCGTCGGTCGCTGAAGAAGCACGAGGCGCGCCTGTTGACCCGCTAACCGGTTTGCAGCGGACCGGCCCCGTGCATGGGGCCGGTTATCCCGAAATCGGTTGCGGGGGCTGACCCGGTTTCGAATGACAATCCCGGCATTGCGCCGGGATTGTTTCGTTTCGAGAAACAAGTTTGCGAACTCTCGTGCTTTGTCGACGTGCTGCGACCGGCCGGCGTGGTGCCGCCGCGCAAATGCCGGGCCGGCCTATCGCCCGCTGCGCGCGCGCCATGCCGCCCATGCCGCCGGCGTGTCCAGATCCGTCGTGGCGCGGGTGCCCGGCAGCCGATAGCGATGCACGGTTTCCCCGCGCAGCGCGTCGCGCGCGCCCGTATCGCCCGTGACCTGCGTCAGCGCCGGGAACAGGCGCGCGGGGAAAATCACCGGGTGGCCCGGCATGCCCGACGCATCCTGCGCACGCCAGATGGTACCGGGCGCGCGGGCCGCGGCGATGCACATCCCGACAAGATCGGCGGTTTCCAGATCGGGGAGGTCGGCCAGCAGGATCATCAGCCGGGCCGCGCCGGATGCGCCGGCCCAGCCGGCCCCGGCGCGGATCGACGCGCCCATACCTTCGGACGCGCCCGGGACCTCGCGGATCACCAGCTTGCCATCCCCCAGCCCGGC
>NZ_JBKOTX010000183.1:0-11022 GCF_047086965.1 Roseovarius halophilus (ex Wu et al. 2025)
CGGTGCGGCACGCCCCAGGCCCAGGCCGCGCCATACCCAAGCGCGAAAATGCCGTAGGACTGGATGATGATCGGAACCGCGATCAGCGCGATCAAGAGCGGTTGCGCCAGGATCACCGGCCCCTGGAAACCGAAGAGCAGCACGACGGTGATCAGGAGACCCACGACCGAGGCCGGCTTGATCCGCGCGGTGAAGGCCGTCACCGCGGCCTCGCCACCTTTGGCGATCAGCGCCCGGCGCGTCAGGAGACCTGCGATCAGGGGAATGACGATGTAGAGGACGACCGACAGGATCAGCGTCTCCCACGGGACGCTGATGTCGGTCACGCCCAGAAGGAAGGCCACGATCGGGGCGAAGGCCACCACCATGATCAGGTCGTTCACCGAGACCTGCACCAGCGTGTAGTTGGGATCCCCCTTGGTCAGCTGCGACCAGACGAAAACCATCGCGGTGCAAGGCGCGGCGCCGAGCAGGATCAGGCCCGCAATGTATTCCGGTGCGCGCTCAGGATCGATCAGGCCGGCAAAGACGTAGTTGAAGAACAGGACCGCAAGCGCCGCCATCGTGAAGGGCTTGATCAACCAGTTGATCGCCAGCGTGATGACAAGGCCCTTCGGGCGCTGCCCCACCGCCTTGAGCGATCCGAGATCCACCGCGATCATCATCGGATAGACCATCGCCCAGATCAGTACGGCGACGACGAGATTGACCGAGGCGACCTCCAGCGCGGCCAGCGCGCCGAACAGACCGGGCGCGAGGCTGCCGAGGACGAGCCCGGCCAGGATGCACAGTGCGACCCAGAGGGTCAGCCAGCGTTCGAAAAGGCTCGTGAAAGTTCCTTGTCGTCGGGCATGCAGCAGACCGCAGCGGACGGTGCGGTCAGCGTGCCGATGAATTCGGCCAGCGGCCCAAGCGCAGCCGGGTGCAACGCGTAGCACGTACGCGGGCCGGATATCTCGCCGGTGATGACCCCGGCGGCCTTCAGGATGCGCAGGTGCTCGGAGACCGTGGACTGTGCCAGGCCGACAGCGTCCACGATGTCGCCTTCGATGCAGCCAGGGCTGGCGAGCAGCAGCCGCAGGATGCGCAGCCGCGCGGGATGCGCAAGCGCCTTGGCCAGCTCAGCAATTTCGATGTCGCTATCCAGCATGCAGCATCATTTATTCGTTTATCGTCGATAGGCGATTAGATGGAGCTATGCAATGATCTTCTGTGCGGAGTGAATGGAAGGGTTGAAGCTCCGGTCAAAGTCGCGCCTTGCGTCACGAGGAAGACCGGGAACAGCGCCCAGACCAGCGCATCGACGAATTTCTCGACAAGGCCCCGGTGGGTGCCAACTGCCAGAAGGTGCACACGGATGCGGTATCCGGCGCCGCGGTTTCGCCCGATGTACGGCGGATCGTCGCGGCGTCCTCAGACAAAATGTAAGCAAGGCCCATAACGTTGATACAGAAACGTTTTCTAACGGCCATGGCGGAGCCCCGGAAGCTGAATTCGGCGCTGTCTCTCATTCTGATCTTTTGCTCGGCTAGAGGGCACTCACGCCGCATCGCGGGTGTAGGATGTGACAATGCCGCCAAGTTGGCGGTTGCGGCGGATCGGGCCATCACGGACGGGCCGGAAATCGACTTGCAGCACATTGTTCCCGATACCCCGTCCACGATGCGGGCGCTCGGTGTTGTAATGTCGCACCCAAGTGCGGAGGATGTAGTCGAGCTGAGACCGGCTGAAGCAGACGAAAAAATCCAGACATTCGCGCTTGATGGTACCGATGAAGGACTCGGCGAAGGCGTTGGCGTCCGGTGCTCTGAGCGGGATCTGGATGACCCTGGCACCTTCCGATGCCCAGACTGTATCGAAGCTGGCGCTGAACTTGGTGTCGGGGTCTCGGATAAGGAAGCTCGGCTCGATCCCCTGCTTGGAGCACCACATAAGCGCGTTGCGTGCCTGCTGCGTCATCCATGCCGAGTCCGGGGCATAGGTCGGGGCACTGCAATACACGCGGCGGCTGCCGAGGTGGATGAAGATCAGCACATAGGCTGTCAACGGCCCACGGGCGGTGAGCACGGTCTTGGTGAAGAAGTCACATGCGACCATGCTTTCCATATGTGCCCGGACGAAGGTGGTCCATGGCAGTGCGGGCTTTTTCTTGCGCTTCTCAGGGCTCGGGTGGATGCCTGCCTCATTCAGGATGCGCTTTACCGAGTTGGCGCCGGCGTAGAGCCCCAGCTTTTTCAGTTCCCCCGCGATCCGCTTGTAGCCCCAGAGGAGGTTTTCTGACCCGATGCGAATGACAACGTCGCGCAACTCCTGTGTCAGGCGCGGCCTGCCCACGGCCTTGAAGGGGCGCCCACCACGCATCTGTGCAAGCCAGCGCTTGTATGTCGCAGGCTTTGCGACCTCCATGAGCGCGTCGATATCATGCCCACACTCCGCTCCGATGCGCAGCAGCTCGGCTTTCTCTTCGGGAGCGAGGATTATCCTCTGCGTCGGGATGCGGGCCCGCAGGATCTGGATTTGGGCCTTGAGCAGCCTCAACTGCGCGTTGTGCCGGGGCATGAAGAGCTGGGTCAGGAAAACGATATGGAGTGAGAAGGTCGAATTCATCTTGCCAGGCTCCACCACGGTGCTTAAAAAAATTGCTGCTATTTCAGCGTGATGGACCTCGCTTACATTTTGGCACCCCGCTCAGGAAGGCCAAAAATGCTGGGGCCTGGTTGTGGCCGCGAAAAATCCGACCGTGGGATGTGTTGGCGCCTTTGCGCGTGTTTCGCTGCCAGTCGCGATTGAACCAAGTGGCGATTCAAATCATCAGTCCTGTCAATTAAAACAATAGTTTAGAGGGTGGAGAACGTTGGATTCCGGTCCCATCCCCACCGACCGTTGTCGTCCTGGACAATCTGGCGACCCATCGGAACAAGGAAGCGGCTCAGGCCCGACACGACCATGGCTGCTGGTTCCTCTACCTCCCGCCATACTCGCCGGACCTGAACCCGATCGAGCAAGCCTTCTCCAAGCTCAAGGCCCATCTCCGGAGCGTCGGCGCACGCTCTTTCACCACCGTATTCGAAGCCATCGGCGAAATCTGTGACCTATACGACCCCGCAGAGTGCTGGAACTACTTCAAGGCTGCCGGATATGTCTCAAACTAATCTCGAAACGCTTTAGCTCGTGCTCTATGGCCTTAATGGTTAACGAGGTGCGTTGCGGCCGGGAACGCGTGCAAGGCCGGACGAGGTCAAGGTCGCGTGGACCTCTTGGCCGACGTTTGGCTTGACGCGACAGGCGACGGGATACGGCCTCGGGCGACCAAGATACATTCCGGTGGGAAAGCTGATTGCAGATGCCCGGAGAGGGGTATGCCGGGGCAGTGCGTGCCTTAGGCGACACGTCGCGTCGGCATCCCCCAGTATGCCGACACGGGGACTTGGTTTCAAGACGGTGGGCTCGACCTGTGGCCGCTTCCCCGATCACGCGTTGGCTTCGCGGATCTTGTCGGCTGCCTGCTTGTCATAGGTGACGCCTTGCTGTTCCAGAAGCTGGTCGAGTTCACCCGACAGGGTCATTTCAGTGATGATATCGCAGCCGCCGATGAATTCGCCCTTGACATAAAGCTGGGGAATGGTCGGCCAATCGGAATAGTCCTTGATGCCCTGCCGGATCGCCTCGTCCTCAAGCACGTTGATATCGGCGAATTCGACGCCCATGAAGTTCAGGACGCCGGCGACGCGCGAAGAGAAGCCGCACTGCGGCATTGACTTGGTGCCTTTCATGTAAAGAACAACGTCATTCGCCTTGACGGTTTCGTCGATGAGTGTCCTAGCGTCGGTCATTTGAGGTATCCTGTTCGTTGTCGTCGTTGTCTGGGGGTGTGCCGTGGGTCCCCGTCATCCCGCTGTCGGTTTCGGGGTCAAAGCTCGCTTCGTCTTCACCAATGGTCGTGACATGGGTGCTGTCGGTTTCAGGGTCGTAGCTCAACCCGTAGGTTGACCGACCCTCTGACTTGTACCGGCGGTATTCGTGCCACGTCGCATATCCGAACACGATCACGAAAGGTGTCAGCAGCAGGAACGCGAGTGTATTTGCCGCCATCGGTTTATTCTGGTGGCTTGGTGGTCAGCGCTAGGGCGTGCAGGTCACCGTCGGGGCCGTCCATCTTGCCTTTCAGGGCGGCGTAGACGGCGCGCTGCTGTTGCACCCGGTTCATGCCCTTGAACGAGGCATCGATGATCTCCGCCGCGTAATGGTTCCCATCTCCTGCCAGATCCGTTATCTTGACCTGTGCATCCGGAAACTCGGCGCGGATCAGGTCTTCGATTTCCTGGGCTTGCATCGCCATGCGCATACTCCTTTAGCCTAATGCCAGATGTAGAACGGGGTAAAAGCGGTTGCAAGATCCCCGGCGGAACAACGTTGTGCGCGCCGGCCTGCGGCGTTCCCGGCGTGCCGGGGGCGCTCATTCGAAATGAGTTGCGAAACTTTTCCGGAACAAATCCGAGAGATCGTCAAGCGGGGCTTCGCGGTCACCGAGCTTCACGCTGTCCCCGGTAAAGCGTCCCACTGTCCGGATCGGCACCTCGACCCTCGACGCGGCAGCCATCAGCGCCTCCGCCTCGTCGAAATTGCAGGCGACAAGGTAGCGCGCCTGATCCTCCCCGAACAGGAAGCCCATGTCGTCACTGTCAAGTTGCACGCCGACGCCCGCGGCTTCCGCCAGTTCGAAAGCGGCAAGCGCCAGCCCACCGTCCGACATGTCGGTGCAGGCCTTGATCCACTTGCTGTGATCGCGGATGAACTCGCCGTGCCGCTTTTCGGAGTCAAGGTCCACAGCCGGGGCCGCCCCCTCGGTCCGGTTGTAGACCTCGCGAAGAAGCGCGGACTGACCCAGATGACCAGTGGACTCGCCGATCATCAGAGCGACATGCCCGTCACGCGCCGCCCCCGTGATCGCATTCTCGGAGCCCTTGATCAGGCCGACAGCGCCGATTGTCGGCGTCGGCAGGATCGCCTGGCCATCCGTCTCGTTGTAGAGCGACACGTTGCCGGACACGATGGGCATGTCGAGGGTCGCGACAGCTTCGCCGATACCGCGGATCGCGCCGACGAACTGGCCCATGATCTCGGGTTTTTCGGGATTGCCGAAATTGAGGTTGTCGGTCGATGCCAGCGGGCGTGCGCCGACCGCGGTAAGGTTGCGATAGGCCTCGGCCACGGCCTGCTTGCCGCCCTCCACAGGGTCGGCATGAACATAGCGCGGGGTGACATCCGACGTGAACGCCAGCAGCTTGTCGGTGCCATGCACGCGGATGAGCCCCGCCCCCAGGCCTGGCGTGCGCACGGTGTCGGCCATGACCATGGTGTCGTACTGCTCGTACACCCACTCGCGCGAACAATAATTCGGCGAGGAAATCAGCGCCTTGAGGCCGTCGACGAGGTCGATTGCGGGCACGGTGTCGGGATCGAGCGGCGTGGCCGGTTCGGTCTCCGTCCAGTCACGGTCGTATTCCGGGGCCGACCCCGACAAGGTCGCGAGCGGCAGGTCGGCCTTCACGTCGTTGCCGTGCAGTATCAGGAACCTGTCCTCGGCGATGGTTTCGCCAACGATGGCAAAATCCAGATCCCATTTCTCGAAAACGGCACGCGCCTCGTCCTCCTTCTCGGGGCGCAAAACCATGAGCATCCGTTCCTGGCTTTCCGACAGCATCATCTCGTAGGCGTTCATGTCCTCTTCGCGCTGCGGCACACGGTCGAGTTGCAGCTTGACGCCAAGACTGCCCTTGTCACCCATTTCGACCGCCGAACAGGTCAGGCCGGCCGCGCCCATGTCCTGTATCGAGATCACGGCGCCGGTGGCCATCAGCTCAAGCGTCGCCTCCATCAGGCGCTTCTCGGTGAACGGGTCGCCAACCTGTACGGTGGGGCGTTTTTCCTCGATCGACTCGTCGAACTCCGCGCTTGCCATGGTGGCCCCGCCGACCCCGTCGCGGCCGGTCTTGGCCCCGAGGTAGACGACCGGCATGCCGACGCCCGAGGCTTCGGAATAATATATCTTGTCCGTGTCGACCAATCCCGCGGCAAAGGCGTTCACAAGGCAATTTCCGTTGTAGGCGGCGTCGAAACGCACTTCGCCGCCCACGGTCGGCACGCCGAAACAGTTGCCATAGCCACCGATACCTTCGATCACGCCATGCACCAGTTGTCTTGTCCTTGGGTGATCGACGTCCCCGAAGCTGAGCGAGTTCATGGCGGCGACAGGGCGCGCGCCCATTGTGAACACGTCGCGCAGGATACCGCCAACTCCGGTCGCCGCGCCCTGATACGGTTCGATGTACGACGGGTGATTGTGGCTTTCCATCTTGAAGACACAGGCCTGGCCGTCACCGATATCGACGATCCCGGCATTCTCCCCCGGCCCGCAGATAACTTGCGGTCCGTCCGACGGAAGGGTGCGCAACCACTTCTTGGACGATTTGTAGGAACAATGCTCGTTCCACATCGCCGAAAAGATGCCGAGTTCGGTAAAGGTGGGGTCGCGTCCGATTATCTCGAGGATGCGTTCGTACTCGTCGGGCTTGAGCCCGTGGGCTTCGACCAGTTCAGGCGTGATTGCCGGCTCCTGCATCTGAATGCTCCCATGATCGCGTTGGCGTCTCTTTAGGCCATGACGAAGACGGTGGAAAGGGGGCTCGACCGAATGCGCGGGCGCATCCCGTGCTTGACCGCCGGTCAAAATTGGCGTTGCTGTCCGGGATGATCGGCGGCGACCGTGGGGGGCGCGTGGAAATCCTTGAAAATCCTTGGCGGGGGCACGGGCTGCCCGACACGGTCATGAACGGCGCGCCAGCGCCAAGCGTCAATGCGGGCGCGCCCGAGGCCCTGTTGGCGCGCTGCCCGGCCGCGGCCGCAACGCCGCTTCACCGCGTGACGGAACTGGGCCCTGAACTTTTCGTCAAGGACGAACGCGGGCGAATGGGCCTTGGCAGCTTCAAGGCACTGGGCGCGGCCTACGTCATCGCGCATGACGCGGCCTGCGCCGGGCTGGATGACCCGGCAACCGCCTTGGCCGGACGTACTTACGTGACGGCCAGTGCCGGTAATCACGGGCTTTCCGTTGCCGCGGGCGCCCGTTTGTTCGGCGCGCGCGCGGTGGTCTACCTCTCCGAGACCGTTCCTGACGGTTTCGCGGCCCGTCTGCGCGACAAGGGCGCCGAGGTGATGCGCGAGGGCGCCGAATACGAAGCGAGCATGGCGGCGGCCGCTGATGCCGCCGACGCGAATGGCTGGACCCTGCTGTCGGACAGTTCGTGGCCGGGCTATTTCGACCTGCCGCACAGGTTGATGGAGGGGTATCTTGCGATGGCGGCCGAGGTCGCCGGGCAGATGCCTGCGCCCCCGACACATATCTTTCTGCAAGCGGGCGTCGGCGGATTGGCCGGGGCGTGCGCGGCCTATTTCCGCGAGGTCTGGGGCGATGCCCCCCGTGTCACCGTGGTGGAACCCGAGGCCGCGCCGGCGCTTTTTGCCAGTATCCGCGCGGGCCGGCCGGTTCCCACACAGGGGCCGGTTTCGACCATGGGACGCCTCGACTGCAAGGCGCCTTCGCTCATCGCGCTCCGCGGGCTGGCGCGTGACGCCGACGCGTTCCTCACCATTTCGGATGCCGCGGCAGGCGCCATTCTTGGCGACCTCGCGGCGCGCGATCTTGCGACGACCGAATCCGGCGCCGCCGGCATAGCGGCCCTGGGCCTCATGGGCCTCGGGGGCGGGGACCGGGCGCTCTGTATTCTCAGCGAAGCCGCCGACGAATGAGCCGCGGCTTTCCGGAGAGCGAGTTCCGACAGCGCGTGAGCCGGGCGCAGGACGCCATGGCACGCGAGGATCTGGGCGCGCTGCTCCTGACGACCGAGGCGGACATCCGTTATTTCACGGGCTTCCTGACCCGTTTCTGGGAAAGCCCGAGCCGGCCGTGGTTTCTTGTCGTGCCGGCACAGGGCGCGCCCGTTGCAGTCACCATCGGATCGGCGCCCCCTTGATGCGCAAGACGTGGATCGAGGACAACCGGACATGGCCGTCGCCCGCGCGCGAGGACGAGGGCATCGCGCTGCTCGCCGAGGTTCTGCGGCAATCCGGTGGGCGCGTCGGATTGCCATCACACGCACAGACCCATCTTCGCATGTCTCTTGACGATTTCGGGCGGCTCCAGAAAATCTGCGCGCTCACGTTCGACAATGACCGGGGTATCGTCGCGAAGCTGCGCACCATCAAATCTCCGAGAGAGGTCGACAAGATATCCAGGGCGTGCGCCATCGCCGATCGCGCCTTCGGGAGAGTGGGCGAGATCGCGTCAAGCGGTACTGCGCTGTCCGCCGTGTTCAGGGATATCCAGAAACTCCTTCTCGACGCGGGGGCTGATTGGGTGCCTTACCTTGCCGGCGGCGCCGGTGCCGATGGCTATCCCGATGTCATCTCCCCGGCGGATGACAGGCCCCTGCAACCGGGCGATGTGCTCATGCTCGATACCGGCGCGGTGCACGACGGGTATTTCTGCGACTTCGACCGGAATTTCGCCATCGGACACGCCACGGCCGCGCAGGCAACGGCGCATTCCCGCCTGATCGCGGCGACACATGCCGGGCTCGAGGCCGCCCGGCCCGGCACGCGGGCGTGCGACCCGTGGCGGACGATGGCCGGGATCGTGAGCGATGGCGAAGACCGCGGCCGGCTCGGCCACGAGATCCGCATGCAGCTTACCGAAGGGCTCTCGGTCATGGCGGAAGACCCGACCGTGCTTTGCCCCGATATGGTGCTTGCCCTCGAGTCGACCGTCGAGATGGTCAGCGGCGGGCTCATGGTGCACGAGGAAAACATATTGATTACCGACGGCAAACCGACGGCGCTGTCGCGGGTCCGACCCGGGAATTGCCCGTTATCTAGGCGCGCATGTCGCCGTTCGCCGCGACGCCAGTGCAGGCAGGTCGCCCGATTAATTGGCAATAAGCAAAAAAAAGGCCGAGCACTAAGCTCGGCCATAGTCCAACAGGGAGGTATGATGGTGACGCGCTGTGCTGTCACCGTCATAAGCCGCAGATAGGACCGGTTCTGATTTCGATCAAGGGATATTATGCCGCAGTTGCAGCATGGCCGATATGCGTTGCATGCATATCACGTTACCAAGGTGCACAAATTTCAGTCGGAGGCCTGTTCCTTGACCATTTTCCGATAAGACACGATCTCTTCCTGCACGAAATCCCGGAATGCCGCGATCCGTTTCGAATGCCGCAGTTCCTCGGGATAGGCCAGGAAAACCGGGACGGCGACAGATTGCACCTCGGGTAGAACCCGAACCAGCTCGTGGAAATCCCGCGCAAGGTAATCGGGCAAAACGCCGATCCCCAGCTTGTGCAGCACACCCTGTAGCACGCCGTAATAGTTGTTCACCGTCAGCAGCGACGGGATGTCGTGTGTCATGAGCTCTTGGACAAGCGTCGCGCCGGCCCCGACCTGCGCCGATCTGGGGTTTTGGCAGATCAGGCGATGGTCGCGCAGCTCCGCGATCGTTTCGGGTGTGCCGTGTTCCTCGAGATAGGCGCGCGCACCGAACAGGCACATGTGCACGTTCATCAAACGTTTCCGGATCAGGTCCGCCTGCGACGGTTCCTTCATGCGTATCGCGACATCGGCTTCGCGCATGGGCAGATCAAGAACGCGCTCTTCAAGCATCAGGTCGATCTTCAGGTCGGGGTACTTCTGGTAAAGTTTCGGCAGCCGCGGCGCCAGCCATAGCGTGCCGAAACCGATCGTGGTGGTGACCTTGAGTTCCCCGAAAACCTCTTCCTCGCTGTCGCGGATCCGGGCCGTCGCGGCATCAAGCCTTTTCATCATGGCACGGGTCGCGTCGAACAACAGTTCGCCCTGTTCCGTCAGGATCAATCCCCGGGCATGGCGATGAAACAGCGTGGTGTTGAGGGATTCCTCAAGCGCCCGGATCTGGCGCGAAACCGCTGATTGGGACAGGTGAAGCTGGTCGCCCGCATGTGTCAGGCTGCCGGCATCGGCAACCGCGTGAAATATCCGGAGTTTATCCCAGTCCATGACAACAACTTTCATTTCCTGCGCGTGCGTTTCCTGCAATAGCAGAAAAGTGTCGCACCTTCACAGTCTTACGGCTGGACTTTGCGAAGTTTTACTTTGTAGGTCAGCGATAATGACCTAAAATGGCATTATATTCAGGCAATACAAGCACCAAACGGAGGCTGACGTGGGCAAGCGCCAAATTTCACTGGACGATCGGTTTGATCTCGCGGCGTCTTCGGTTCTTCTGAACGGAACGCAGGCGCTTGTCCGGCTGATGCTGATGCAGGCCGCGCGTGACAGGGCCGCCGGTTTCAACACCGCAGGCTACGTCACCGGCTACCGGGGGTCGCCCCTTGGCGCGGTCGACATGCAGATGGCCCGCGCGCGCGAGCACCTCGAACGCGCCAATGTCGCCTTCCAGCCCGGCATCAACGAGGACTTGGCCGCGACGGCGCTGTGGGGGACGCAGCAGGCCGAATTGCGCGGCGAAGGCCGTTACGACGGTGTTTTCGGGCTCTGGTACGGCAAGGGGCCCGGCGTTGACCGCTCCGGCGACGTGATGCGCCATGCGAACATGGCCGGCACCAGCCCGCTTGGCGGTGTCGTCATGGCGATGGGTGATGATCACACCGGGGAATCCTCGACCGTTTGCCATCAGTCCGACTGGGCAATGATCGACGCTTACATGCCGGTCCTCAGCCCGGCGGGCGTGCAGGAGATACTGGACTACGGGCTCTACGGTTTTGCGCTCAGCCGGTTCGCGGGCGTTTGGGCCGGGCTCAAGACCATGAAGGACACGGTGGAGGTTACAAGCATCGTCGATGGCCGTCCGGACCGGATACATTTTGCCCTGCCGGACTTCGACATGCCCGATGGCGGGTTGAACATCCGGTTGAACGACCACTGGGTTCCGCAGGAAGCGCGAATGATCGACTACAAGAGGTTCGC
>NZ_JBKOTX010000184.1:0-10932 GCF_047086965.1 Roseovarius halophilus (ex Wu et al. 2025)
GGAGCTGGGGGATGAGGACTGGGATCTCATCAATGCCGGGAAAAAGGCGATTACGCTGAAGCCGGGGACGAGCTTTTTCCACCACTCGATCTCGCCGGGCGCCCGCGCCACGGTCTCGGCCAGCCAGGCCACCGCGTCGGGCGGCATCACGAAGGCCGAGGGCGCCACCCCGGGATTGAGCGCAAGGCCCAGCCCCTCCCCGGCCAGCATCCCCGCCACGGCCCGGCCCGACAGCGCCGCGTAGGGCGACGCACGGCCGGTAAAGGCGGTGAGCCGCGCCTCCCGGTCGAAGGCCAGCACGTACCGTTGGCCGCCGGTCTCGAATATCTCGGGGGTCACGCTGTCGCCGTCTCCCTCGTCGGCCAGAAGCACGAACAGCTCGCTCGCCGAAAGCACGTCGTAGAAGGCCAGCCGCGCCGCCGTGTCCATCTCCGGCGCGGCCTCCATCGCCGCGTGGGCCGCGTCCAGCGGGGTCGTCCCGGTTTCGTCAGCCATCCATCACCTCCCGCACGCGCCGGCGCAGCACCGGCAGCAGCTCGGCCTCGAACCACGGGTTCCGCTTCAGCCACGCGGTGTTGCGCCATGACGGGTGCGGCAGCGGGAAAAGGCGCGGCGCGTGGTCGCGCCAGCCCTTCACCGTGTCCGTCACACCCGTCCTGACACCCATGTGGTATTTCTGCGCGTAGCCGCCCACGATCACCGACAGGGCCACGCCGTCGAGGTCGCGCATCACGCGGTCATGCCACGTTTGCCCGCAGACCGGCGGGGGCGGCAGGTCGGCACCCCTCGCATCGCACCCCGGAAAGCAGAACGCCATCGGCACCACCGCAACACGGCCCCGGTCATAGAACTCGGCCCGCTCCAGCCCCAGCCAGTCGCGCAGCCGGTCGCCCGACGGATCGTCGAAGGGCGTGCCCGACCGGTGCACCCGCATCCCCGGGGCCTGCCCGGCCACCAGCAGCCGCGCGCCGGGCCGGAACCAGACGACAGGGCGCGGCGCATGGGCCGTTTGCGTGTCGGCAAAGCGGTCGGCGCACATCCGGCAGGCCGCGATCTCGTCATGAAGGGCGGACATCTATTGCAGCCTGACCCCGGCATCCTTCATCGCGTTCCACGCGGCCTCCAGCGACCCGTCAAGGTCGATCGCGCGGCACAGGTCGCTGCGCAGGGTCACGTCATAGCCCAGCCGGGCCGCGTCCACGGCCGAGAAATACACGCAGAAATCGGTCGCGAGCCCGACCAGTGTCAGCGTGTCGATGTGGCGTTCCTGCAGATAGCCGTGCAGGCCCGTCGGGGTTTCGTGGTCGTTCTCGAAAAAGGCCGAGTAGCTGTCGATGCGCGGGTTGTAACCCTTGCGCACGATCACGTCGGCCCGGTCCGTCTGAAGGGCGGGGTGGAAGGCCGCGCCATCGCTGCCCTGCACGCAATGGTCGGGCCACAGCACCTGCGGACCGTAGGGCATCTCGACCGTTTCGAACGGCGCCTTGCCCGCATGAGAGGACGCGAAGGAGGAATGCCCGGCCGGGTGCCAGTCCTGCGTCAGGATGACGGCCGGGAAGCCGGCCATCAGCGTGTTGATGCCGTCCAAGATCTGGTCGCCCTCCGCCACCGCGAGCGCCCCGCCGGGGCAGAAATCATTTTGCACGTCGATCACGATCAGGGCCTCTGTCATGCGGGCGCCTCCTTGGCTTGGCTTCTGGCAAACTTGGCGCAGCCGGGCGGCAGCGTCAACGTCAGCGCCGCCGCGCGCGGCGCTGTGCGGGCCTGCATAGGCAACGTGCGCGCAGCGGCGTTTCGCATCGCGCCCCGTGCGATACGTGAACGGCCTGATGACAACGGAGACCCACATGACCGAGAACCGCACTTTCGCCGCGATCAGCGGCTCGCTGCGCAAGGACAGCCTCAGCACACGAATCGCCGAGACCCTGCAGGAGCTTGCCCCCCGCGACGTGACCGTCGCGAGGCAGGACATTGCAGCCATCCCGCTTTACAACGAGGATCTCCTCGATGGTGGCGCGTCCCCCGCCGCCGTGACGGCGCTGGCCGGGAAGCTGGCGGCGGCGGATGCCGTCATCGTCGTATCACCGGAATACAACCGCGGCACGTCGGCCGCGCTGAAGAACGTGATCGACTGGATGTCCAAGGAACCGGGCGTACCCTTTGCCGGCAAGCCCGTGCTGGTGATCACCCAGTCGCCGGGCGCCACCGGCGGGCTTTCGGCGCAGTACGACCTGCGCAAGGTGCTGTCGGTCATCAACGCCGAGGTCGTTCCGGGCTTCGAGATCGCCATCGGCGGATCGGCGGAAAAGATCGAGAATGGCCGCCTGACGGATGCGGGCACGCGCGACTTCGTCACCAGCAACCTGCAGCGTCTTGCCGACCGGATCGCGGGCTGACAGGGCGCAAGGGGCGTCTTGCCCCTTGCCCATGCCGCCGCGGCTGCGTACATCGCGGACCATGTACACGATCGCCGCGCTTTATCATTTCACCCGGTTCGACGACCCCGCCGCGCTGCGCAGCCCGCTGCTGGCGCTTTGCGACCGCGAGGGGATATCGGGTTCTCTCCTGCTGGCCCGGGAAGGGATCAACGGCACCGTCGCGGGGCCGCGCGCGGGCATCGACGCGGTGCTGGCGCATATCCGCGCCCTGCCCGGCTGTGCCGATCTGGACTGGAAGGAAAGCGCGAGCGCCGACCAGCCGTTCCGCCGGCTCAAGGTACGGCTCAAGCGCGAGATCGTGACGATGGGCCAGCCCGACGTGGACCCGCGCGCGCGGGTCGGCCATTACGTCGACCCTGCCGAGTGGAACGACCTGATCCGGTCGCCGGACGTGGCCGTGATCGACACGCGCAACGATTACGAGGTGGCCATTGGCACCTTCGAGAGGGCGGTCAACCCGGGAACCGCCAGTTTCCGCGACTTTCCCGCGTGGTGGGAGGCGAACAAGCACCGGTTCCACAACAAGCGCATCGCGATGTTCTGCACCGGCGGTATCCGTTGCGAGAAATCCACCAACTACCTGTTGGGTCAGGGGGTGGAAAACGTCTATCACCTCAAGGGCGGCATCCTGCAATATCTCGAGGACGTGCCCGAGCCCGACAGCGCGTGGCGGGGTGACTGCTTTGTCTTCGACGGGCGCGTGTCGGTCGGGCACGGCCTGCGCGAAGGGCCGCACGAGCTGTGCTTTGCCTGCCGCCGTCCCGTCCTGCCCGCGGACATGAACCGCCCGGAATACGAACACGGTGTGTCCTGTCATCACTGCATCGACGAGACAGACGACGCCGACAAGGCCCGTTTCCGCGAACGGCAGAAACAGATGGCGCTGGCCGAGGCGCGCGGCGAACGCCACATCAAGATCGTGCACGAGCAATAGCCGGGACATGACGGCGGGTCAGGCGTGGCCGGGCGTGCCCGCCACGGTTTTGCGCGGACGGGTCCGCAGCAGCAACGACGCCAGGATCGCGATGTTCAGGAAATTCCAGCCGATCCCGTTGATGAAGGCCATCCGGTAATCACCCGTCATTTCGTAAATCCAGCCCGACACCCAGCCGCCGAGTGCCATGCCGAGGATCGTGGCCATCATGACGATCCCGACGCGCTTGCCGGCCTCGGCCGAGGGCATGTATTCGCGCACCACCAGCGCGTAGGTGGGCACGATTCCCCCCTGCGACAGCCCGAAGATCAGGCTGACCGCGTAAAGCGACACCAGCCCGCCCGCCGGCAGGTAGAGAAACAGCGCGAGGCATTGCAGCCCGGAACTGATAAGAACGGTCCGGACCCCGCCCAGCCGGTCGGCCACCAACCCGAAGAAAACGCGGCTGGCCGCGCCGGCGACCAGCATGACGGCCAGAATTTGCCCGCCGACCGCGGCGCCGAAGCCCATGTCCACGCACAGGCTGACCATGTGGACCTGCGGCATGGCCATCGCCATGCAGCAGGCCAGCCCGGCCAGCCACAGCAGCGCCGTGATGGTGCGCGGCGACAGCCCCGCCGCGCCGGCCCGGATCGAGGCGACGCTGTCGGAATGCTGGCGCGCGACAAGCGGCACCCGGCGGCGCAGGCACAGCGCCAGCGGCAGGTTCAGCGCCGGGATGATCACCGCCAGCGCCAGGTAGGCGCTGCGCCAGCCCGCGCTTTCCAGAAGCCCGGCCAGCACGAGCGGCCAGATCGCCCCGGCAAGGTAGTTGCCGCTGGCCACGATGGCCACGGCGATGCCGCGCCGTTTCAGGAACCATTGCGAGATATCGGCCACGAGCGGGCCGAAGCCTGCCGCGGTCCCCAGCCCGATGGCCATCTGCGCCGCCGACAACGTCCAGACAGACGGGCTGAGCGCCGCCAGCGCGGTCGCCCCGCTCATGACCAGCGTCGCGCCGACAAGCGACGCGGTCATGCCGACCCTGTCCACGAGGCGCCCGATGGTCAGGTTGCCCAGCGCGAAGCCGATCATCGTCATGGTATAGGGCAGCGAGGCGGCGGCGCGGTCGGTGCCGAACTCGGCCTGCATGGCGGGCATGACCACCACGATGGCCCAGATGCCGACATTGCTGACGGCCGCCACGAGCAATGAAAGCCCCATGCGGAGCCACGAATACCGGCTGTCGAGAATGTCCGCGTCGGTCATGGACGCGACGTTATCGGGGATGGCGCCGGGCGGCCAGCAGGTTTCCGCGAGCCTACCAGCTCAACGGCACCCGCCCCAGCAGCGCGACCGCCGCGACCGGCACCAGCAGCACGTGCGTCACGTGGTCGAACCAGTTGCTGCTGCCCCAGCCCATGATCCAGCCGGCCTGTCCGAGCACCGCCACCAGCGGCAGGAACCAGTTGCCCGTCACCGCGCCGTAGCCGCAGACCGCCAGCACCATCAGCGCCACCGGCGCGGGGGCATAGCCCAGCCGGTAGAGGTCAACCGGGATCACCCCGAAGGCCGTGGCAAGGAAGGCCATGTAGGCCAGCAGGAACAGCGCCAGTTCCCACGTGGCAAAGCCGGGCACGGGCGCGCCGAACTTCACGGCGGCGTGGCGCAACGCAAGCGCCGGCAGCATCACGCCGAAAGGCGCCAGCAGCGCCATCGCCCCGCGCAGCGCCACCGTGTCCCGCAGCAGGAACACGCAGACCGCCGCCGCCGTGGCACCCACGGCGACCGCCGCCGCCGCGCCCGTGACAAGCAGGGCAACCGCGAAGACCACCCATCCCAGCAGGATGCCCAGCGCCAGCCATGACAGGACCCCGGTCATTGCGCCGCCACCCATGCCTCGTTGAAGACATGGGCCCGGATGCCCCGCTTGGTGCCGTGGGAATAGGCCAGCGCGATCTCGCCGCCGGTCAATCGCCGCAGCATCGGGTAGCGCGCATCGCCGCCGTCATCCTCCAGCGTGCGGATGACGCGCCAGCTTGCGCCCTCGTCCGCCGACACGGCCAGCCGCAGCCGATCGGCGCCTTGCGCGTCGTCGTTCATCGCCATCAGGATGCGCCCGTCCGACATGGCCAGCGCGGCCACCGGCGCGCTCGGGTTGGGAATGTCCGTCATCTGAACCGCGCTCCAGCTCTGGCCGCCATCCGTCGTCCGGCTGAGCCAGAGCCGCCCGCTGGCGTCGAAATCCCGCAGGAAGGCCAGCGCGCGCTCCGCGTCCAGTGGCACGATCATCGGCTGGATGGGCTTGCCCGGCCCCGCGATGCGGCGCATGTCGCGCACGCGGCCATCCGCGCCCAGCCGGACCAGCGCGCCATGGGCCGCGCCCATCTCGAAATAGGCTGGCAGGGCATGGCTGCCATCGGCATAGGCCACCATGGGCGACTTCACCAGAAACGAGCGGTTGAGAAACGGCGACAGGTTCAGCTTGCGCGCCCGCACGGGGCCGTCCGGGCCCATCCGCAGGTCTGCGACCGACGCCATGGCCCAGCCCCCGACCGAGACCACCGTGGCATAAAGCGCGTTGGCGGCGGCTTCGTTCTGGATGGTGTTGCCCAGCGTGACGACAAGCTGACGTGGCTCGAACGCGTCGGACAGCGCCGCGCGGGTGACGCGGGGCGCGGGGGCAGTGGCCTGCCACGATCCGCCCTGCCGGGCCAGGCTGGCGGCGTGGATGTCCACGTCCGCCTGCGCCTCGGCCGAGCCTTCGAACCACAGCACGGCAAAGCCGGCATCGTCCACGACGATCCCGGGGGAATGGGCCTGCCCCTTGGGCGCGGTGTAATCCAGCACCCGCTCGAAGACCGGCGCGTCCCCGGGCGGCGGCAGGTCGGGCGTGGCGAACCGCCAGTCAAGGGGCCTGTCATGCCAGAGCGCGTAGCCGCTCAACCCGACGCTCATCAGGGTAAGGGCCACGATCAGCAGCTGCGTGCCGGCCACGCCTCAGCCCACCTTGAGAGCGATCTTGCCGATATGCCCGCTGCTTTCCATCCGTTCATGGGCCGCCGCGGCCTCGGCCAGGGGGAATTCGGAATCCATCACAGGCCCGACACGCCCGGCCTCGATCAGGGGCCAGACATCCGCGCGCAGCCCCTCGGCGATGCGCGCCTTGGCAAGGTCGCTTTGCGGGCGAAGGGTGCTGCCGGTGATCGTCAGCCGACGTGCCATCACCTGCGCGAAGTTCAGTTCCACCTTGGGCCCCTGCAGGAAGGCGATCATCACGAGCCGCCCGTCATCGGCAAGGCACCTGACGTTGCGCGGCAGGTAATCGCCCCCCACCATGTCTAGGATGAGGTCGGGGCGCCCGGCCTCCTTCATCACCTCGACGAAGTCCTCCTCGCGGTAGTTGATCGCGCGCTCGGCCCCGAGATCGACGCATGTCGCGCATTTCTCGGCGGAGCCGGCGGTGGTGAAGACCCGCGCGCCAAACGCGCTGGCAAGCTGGATCGCCGTCGTCCCGATCCCGGACGACCCCCCGTGGACGAGAAACCGCTCCCCGCCCCTGAGGCCGCCGCGGCCGAAGACGTTGGACCAGACGGTGAAAAAGGTCTCGGGCAGGCAGGCGGCCCGGCGCAGGTCCAGCCCAGCGGGCACGGGCAGGCAATGCGCGGCCGGCGTGGCGGCGTATTCCGCATAGCCGCCGCCGGGCAGCAGCGCGCAGACATGATCGCCCGTCCGCCAGCCGCTGACGCCCTCGCCCACGGCAACGATCTCGCCCGCGGCCTCCAGCCCCGGCAGATCGCTGGCCGTGGGGGGCGGCGCGTACATCCCGGCGCGCTGCAGCGCGTCGGGGCGGTTCACCCCGGCATAGGCCACGCGGATCACCACCTCGCCCACGCGCGGCACGGGCACCGGCCGCGTCGTCATCGCCAGCACCTCGGGGCCGCCGGGCCCGGTGATCTCCACGGCGTTCATTGTCTCGCTCATCATGGTCTCCCTAGTTCGGGCCGTTCCAGCGGCCCGGCATCCCGGTGTTGTGCCCGCCGCGCGGCGCCTTGATACGCCCGAGGAAGGCCAGCGGCCCTGCCATCAGCCCGCTGACAAGGCGGTTGTCGCGCGCTTTGGCCTTCACTTTCTCGAACTGCATGACATCGTCAATCCGCCGGTCAAGGAATTCCCACGTCTTTTCGTATCCGGGGCTGTCATCGCCCAGCCAGTACAGCACGGTGGAGCCGTAGACGCCCGACAGCGTGGCGCGCTTGGTGTACCAGTTCACGTCGTCCGACATGTCGCCCAGCGCCGTCCAGATGCGGTCACTCGTGCGCCACAGCGCCTGCGCCCCGTCGGCGGCATGGGCCGGCAGGGAAAACAGCGTCATGCCGCGCCGCACCAGCTCGCGGTCCTCCACCGCCTCGAGCCGGTAGCGCACCGCGGCCGCCACCCGGTCGCGGAAGCGCATCGCGCTCAGGTCCTCCTCGGCCAGGCGCGCCAGCATCGCCTGGTCGCCCTCCTCGTGGAAGGCCAGCGCCAGATCGACCGCCCCGCGCGGACAGACGGCCCGCGCCACGCCTTCCTCGACGCCCGTATCGGCCATCGCGGCGCGGAACGTCGCCTCGCTCCAGCCGTCGAAGGGCACGTGCATCTTGGCGGCTTCCAGCAATTTTGCTTTGATATCCGTCTCGGGCATCTCTCGGGCCTCCTTTTCGCCTGCCGCCACCCTAGACAAAACGACAGCGCTTTGCTATATGGCGGCTTCCTGCAATCTCTTGCAACTCAAACTCGGAAAGGTGGTGACAACCACATGCAGGTTAGTGTTCGCGACAACAATGTCGATCAGGCGCTCCGCGCCCTGAAGAAGAAACTGCAGCGCGAAGGCGTTTTCCGCGAAATGAAGCTCAAGCAGCATTTCGAGAAACCGTCGGAGAAAAAGGCGCGCGAGAAGGCCGAGGCGATCCGCCGGGCCCGCAAGCTCGCACGCAAGAAGGCCCAGCGCGAAGGGCTGCTCTGAACCGCGCGTTTCCACGCGACACGTGATTGACGACCCCCGGGCAGCCGCTTCGGGGGTTTGTCGTTTTCGCGGCCCGCGCGCCTTGCCACCCCGGGCCCCCTTTGCTTTAAGCGGGCGGGAGCAATCTACCGGAGACCCGCGCCATGGCCGATATCGCCTCCCGTGTCTACAACCACCGCTGGAAGATGGATCCGATCGTGCGGTCGCTGATCGACACGGACTTCTACAAGGTGCTGATGTGCCAGTCGATCTTCCGCAACAGGCCCGACACGCAGGTGACGTTCTCGCTCATCAACCGCAGCAAATCGGTCCGGCTGGCGGAACTGGTGGACGAGGGCGAATTGCGCGAACAGCTCGACCATATCCGCTCGCTCTCGCTCAGCCGGGGGGAATCGACATGGATGCGCGGCAACACCTTCTACGGCAAGCGGCAGATGTTCACCCCCGAGTTCATGGACTGGTTCGAGGGGCTGCGCCTGCCGCCCTATCACCTCGAAGTGCGCGACGGGCAGTACGAACTGACCTTCGAGGGGGCATGGCCCGAGGTGATGCTGTGGGAAATCCCCGCGCTCGCCGTGCTGATGGAGCTGCGCTCGCGCGCGGTGCTGCACGACATGAAGAAATTCGAGCTGCAGGTGCTCTATGCCCGCGCCATGACCAAGCTGTGGGAGAAAGTCGGCCGCCTGCGCCCGCTGGAGGGGCTGCGCATCGCCGATTTCGGCACAAGGCGGCGGCACTCTTTCCTGTGGCAGGACTGGTGCGTGCAGGCGATGGGCGAAGGGCTGGGCGAGAAATTC
Source organism: Roseovarius halophilus (ex Wu et al. 2025) (assembly GCF_047086965.1). Taxonomy (NCBI): domain Bacteria; kingdom Pseudomonadati; phylum Pseudomonadota; class Alphaproteobacteria; order Rhodobacterales; family Roseobacteraceae; genus Roseovarius; species Roseovarius halophilus (ex Wu et al. 2025). The sequence goes on from NZ_JBKOTX010000184.1 coordinate 9,154, forward strand.
GTCGGCACCTCGAACTGCCTGATCGCCAAGAACCGCGACCTCGAGGCGATCGGCACCAACGCGCACGAGCTGCCCATGGTCTATGCCGCGCTGGCCGAGACGGACGCGGAATTGCGCGAGGCGCCCTACAAGGTGCTGGCCGACTGGCACGAGGAGCATTCGGGCAACCTGCGCATCATCCTGCCCGACACCTTCGGCACCAAGGGTTTCCTGAAAAACGCGCCCGACTGGCTGGCGGGCTGGACGGGCATCCGGGTGGATTCGGGCGACCCGGCCGAAGGGGCCGAAACCGCGATCCGCTGGTGGCAGGCGCGTGGCGAGGACCCCCGGCAGAAGCTCGTGATCTTCTCGGACGGGCTGGACGACGACAAGATCGTCGAGCTGCACCGGCAGTTCTCGGGGCGGGTTCGGGTCAGCTTCGGCTGGGGCACGCTGCTGACGAACGATTTCCGCGGCCTGACCGAGGGCGACCGGCTGGCGCCCTTTTCACTGGTCTGCAAGGCCGTCGCCGCCGATGGCCGGCCCACGGTAAAACTGTCCGACAACCCGCGCAAGGCCATGGGCCCGGCAGACGAGATCGCGCGTTATAAACGGGTCTTCGGCGTGGGCGAGCAGGAGGAGATGGAGGTTGTGGTTTAGCCTCCATCATCACGGTGTGAGCTGACCGGTTCGATGGTCTTTCCCGCGGCATTCTTCGTTCGAGGGGTACGCCGGATGGGCTGGTGTCGAGCCTCAAGCATGGGGAAGAGATGACCTGCCCCCCGGTCGTCCTTCGTTTATAACGAGGGTCTGCAGGTTGGAGTTGGGTATTCCGGTTCCCCGTCTGGCGCAAGCGCGCCGGGCGTGGAGCCCTCAGATTGCTCAAGCGTCCGGCGCGCTTGCGGCGGTGTCTGGTTGCCCAATGACGTGTGCGGCCTGACCGCACTGTAGTCGTAGCGCCAGAGGGCCAGCTTCCCGCGCGCGTCATCCCGGCTGTCGAAGATCTCCTCGTTCAGCAGTTCGTCGCGCAGGCTGCCGTTGAGCTTTCGATGAAGGCGTTCTGCCGGGGTTTGCCCGGGTCGATGTCATGCCAAGGCACCGTGTTCTCGTCGGCCCATTTCGCGGCGCGGACCTTCGGTTCGGGGTCGCCCGGCTGGTGAGCTCGGTCCCGTTATCGCTGATGATGCAGCCCGGCTTGCCGTGGATCCGGATCAGGGCATTCAGTTCACGGGCACCCCGTACGCCGGACAGGCTGGTGTCCGCCACGAGGCACAGGCATTCCCGCGTGCAGTCGTCGATCACCGCGAGGATCCGGAACTTCCGCGAGGCGCCAAAGCTGTCGGATACGAAGTCCAGCGACCAGCGCGCATCGGGATGCGCGGCAACCGGCCTCGGCGTCCTGGTGCCGCGCGCCCGTTTTCGGCCGCGCCGTCGCTTCACCGACAGCCCTTCCTCGCGAAAGATGCGATACAGCTTCTTGTGGTTCATGATCATGCCCTGCCGTTCCGGCAGGACCCCGATCCGGCGGGAACCTGACCTGCCACGGGATTTTTCCTCCAGTTGGAATTAGAGTCTGACCCAACGAAGGGACGGACTATGAAGCGAACGAGATATACAGAAGAGCAGATCTGAGGTGCCCCTAGATTTGTAGACGCTTTGCCCCCTAACTTTGAGGCTAGGAGGCCGACATGGGGACAAGCAATTACAGCGACGAGTTCAAGCGGGATGCGGTGCATCAGATCACGGTGCGGGGATATCCGGTTCGGGAGGTGTCTCGGCGTTTGGGCGTGAGCACGCATT
>NZ_JBKOTX010000185.1:0-10926 GCF_047086965.1 Roseovarius halophilus (ex Wu et al. 2025)
CCCCGGTGCCAGTTGCCTGCGTCATCATCCGGCTTGACCGGATGATCTCTTGGCCGGAGATCCCCGGGTCAGGCCCGGGGATGACCAGCAAAAGGAACGGACCCTTCCCATGACCCATGTACTCGCCATCGACCAAGGCACCACATCATCCCGCGCGATCATCTTCGATGCCACGATGGGCATCGCGGCGACCGCGCAAGAGGAGTTTACCCAGCATTTTCCCGAAAGCGGCTGGGTCGAACACGACCCCGAGGAAATCTGGGCCACGACCGCGGGCACCTGCCGCGCCGCCATCGAGAAGGCCGGCCTGACCCCGGGGCAGATCGCCGCCATAGGCATCACAAACCAGCGCGAGACCACGCTAGTCTGGGACCGCGCCACCGGCAAGCCGATCCACAACGCCATCGTCTGGCAGGACCGCCGCACGGCCGATTACTGCGCCGAGTTGCGCGCCGCGGGCCATGACAAGACGATCACCGCCCGCACGGGCCTTCTGGCCGATCCCTATTTCTCGGGCACCAAGCTGAAATGGATTCTCGACCGGGTCGAGGGGGCCCGCGACCGCGCCCGCCGGGGCGAGCTGCTCTTCGGCACCGTCGATACCTGGCTGATCTGGAAGCTGACCGGCGGCGCGGCCCATGTCACGGACGCGACCAATGCCGCGCGCACCATGCTCTATGACATTCACAAGGGACGCTGGTCCACCACGATCTGCGAGTTGTTTGACATCCCCCCGCAGATGCTGCCCGAAGTCCGGGACTGCGCCGCCGATTTCGGCATGACCCGGCCCGATCTGTTCGGCGGGGAGGTGCCGATCCTTGGCGTTGCCGGCGATCAGCAGGCGGCGACCCTGGGCCAGGCCTGTTTCCAGCCGGGGATGCTGAAATCGACCTATGGCACGGGCTGCTTTGCCCTCATGAACACGGGCAAGACGCCCGTCGCCTCGAAAAACCGCCTGTTGACCACCATCGCCTATCAGCTGGACGGCACGCCCACTTACGCGCTGGAAGGCTCGATCTTCATCGCCGGGGCGGTGGTGCAATGGCTGCGCGACGGGCTGCGGATCATCCGCGACGCGAGCGAGACCCAGCCGCTGGCCGAGGCCGCCGATCCGACCCAGGAGGTCACGCTGGTGCCGGCCTTCACCGGCCTTGGCGCGCCCTACTGGAACGCCGAATGCCGCGGCGCCGTCTTCGGGCTGACCCGCTCCAGCGGCCCCGCCGAACTGGCCCGAGCCGCGCTGGAAAGCGTCGGCTACCAGACCCGCGATCTGCTGGAGGCCATGCAGGCCGATTGGCAGGCCGAGGGGACGCGCCCTACCCTTAGGGTGGACGGCGGCATGACGGCCAGCGACTGGGCGATGCAGTTCCTGTCGGACATTATCGACGCGCCGGTGGACCGGCCCGAGGTTCTGGAAACCACGGCGCTGGGCGCGGCCTGGCTGGCCGGGCAGCGCGCTGGGGTTTACCCGGACATGGACGCCTTCGCGCAGGGATGGCGGGTGGACCGCACCTTCACCCCTGCGATGGACGCGGCCACCCGGCAGCGCAAGTGCGCAGCCTGGGCGCGGGCAGTCGATGCCACGCTGCGGTATTGACCCCGTGACCGATCCACACCCGACCCTGCGCCGGTTCCTGACCCGTCAGGCCGGCCCCATCGACCCGAGCCTGGTCTTTCTGATCGAGGATATCGCCTCGGCCTGCCGGGCGATCGGCAACACGCTGCGCAACGCCGCCTTCGAGGGGGCACAGGGCAGCGCGGGGGCGGTCAACGTCCAGGGCGAGGACCAGAAGAAGCTGGACCTGATCGCCGATGACATCATCGCGCGCAGCTGTGAGAACTCGCCCGACCTCGCCGCCCTTGTCAGCGAGGAGCGCGAGGCCGCGCATTGGCTAAAATCGCCCGTCGCAGGGGATTACCTGCTGTTCTACGATCCGTTGGACGGGTCGTCGAACGTCGATGTCAACCTCTCGGTCGGCTCGATCTTCTCGGTCACACGGGTCGCGGCGGATGGCGATACAGGCGTTCTCAAACGCGGCGCTGACCAGCGCTGCGCGGCCTATGCCCTTTACGGTCCAACGATGATGTTCGTCCTCAGCCTCGGAGAGGGGGTCTATGGATTTTCCTGTGAATACGGCACCGGCGATTTTCGCCTGACCCACGCCCGCATGACTATCCCCGAACAGACCAGCAAATTCGCGATCAATGCGTCGCGGCAACGCTTCTGGCCCGCCCCAATCCGCGCCTACGTCGCGGACTGTCTGGCCGGGGAAACCGGTCCGCGTGGGCGCGATTTCAACATGCGCTGGACGGCCTCGATGGTGGCCGATGTCCATCGCATTCTGACGCGCGGGGGAATCTTTCTCTATCCTGCCGATGCCGACAACCATGACGCAGGCGGCAAGCTGCGCCTGCTCTACGAGGCCAACCCCATGGCCTTTCTCATAGAACAGGCCGGGGGGGCCGCGACCCTGGGCACCGGGCGCATCCTCGACCTGCCGCCCGAGGGCCACCACCAGCGCGTGCCCGTTTTCCTGGGCTCGGCCGCCGAAGTGGCCCGGCTGGACGGGTATCACGTCCCATGACTGCCTTCGGCTTGACCGCTCCGCAGGGCACGCTGTTCGGGCGCGGCACCCGCGACGCGGCGGCCGGGCGGCTGGCTGCCATAGGCCGGCGGGTCGTTCTGGTGCGGGGGCGCGCGGTCGCCTGGGTCGACGACCTGCACGACGCCCTGATCGGCCAGGACTGCACGGTCGAGACCGTGGTATCGAGAGGGGAACCCGACCTGGACGCGGTGCGACAGGGCGTGGCCGCGGCCCGCGCCCATTCTGCCGACTGCGTGGTTGCCGTTGGCGGCGGCGCGGTAATGGATCTGGGCAAGGCCATTGCCGGGCTTTGCCCCAGCGCGGGGGACGTTGCCGACTACCTGCCATCGGACGGCACCCCGGCGCGGCAGATCGCGGACCCCCTTTCCATGGTCGCGATCCCGACGACCGCCGGAACCGGCGCCGAGGCCACGCGCAATGCCGTGATCGGTGTGCCGCAAGACCGCGCCAAGATCAGCCTGCGCGACGTGCGCCTCGTTCCTGACCTGGCGATCGTCGATCCCGCCCTGACCGACGGCGCGCCCCGTGGGCTGACCCTGGCCAGTGGGCTGGATGCCATCACTCAGCTGATCGAGAGCGCCCTGAGTTGTCGCGCCACGCCCATTACCGACGCGCTGACCCGTGCAGCGCTTCCCCCCGCCGTTGCGGCGCTGGAAATCCTGATGCGGGCCGAGGACCCGGCCGCGCGGGACGACATGGCCCGAGCCAGCTACCTCAGCGGCCTGGCGCTGGCCAATTCCGGGCTGGGGGTCGTTCATGGCCTGGCTTCGATCATTGGCGGGCGCGGCGGGGCGCACGGCGCGATTTGTGGCCGCCTCCTGCCGGCGGCGCTTGAGGGGAACATGGCGGCGCTCCGGGCGCGGGGTCTCGCAACGACGCGCATCAGCGAGATCGACGCGCTGCTTAGCCAGCAGCTCGGCGATGGGCAACAAGACGGCCGCAAGGCCCTGTGTGGCTTCGTAGATGGCCACGGCCTTCCCACCCTTGCGGGCCTTGGCGTGGGCGCAGAAGACAAACCGCAGGTGGCGCACAAGGCCCTGTCGGCGTCCTCGACCCGGGCCAATCCCGTCCCTTTGACCGAGAACGAGATCGCCGAAATTCTTGACCGCACCGATTGAACGCCGACCGGCGGCGCGTCGGGTAAACACCGGCGAGCCGCGAGGCAAGACTGCCGCGGTTCGCCGCTCTGGTCATCAGGCGCACCACGGTGCAACCTGCGCCGGGTGCAACGCCCCGTCCGCGCGGCCCTGCCGGGTGAGGCCATTTCCCCGGTTTTGGCACTAGCCTGCGCGGGCGAGGCTGCGAGGGAAGATCACGGGCATGGCCAGGCTGGGCGTCGATATCGGGGGCACCTTCACGGACGTGGTGCTGGACACCGGGGCCGGCATGGTCTCGCAGTCCAGCCGGGTCAGCCCGCAGATGCGGGAATACGAGCGTTTCAACACCACGATTGCCAATGCCTATATCAAGCCGCTCATGGCCTCTTACCTGGGCTGGTTGGAAAACAGGCTGGCCCGGGAAGGCGCCGATTGCCCTATCTACCTGATGCATTCGGGCGGCGGCATCATGGCGCTGGAGGCCGCGGCGGAGTTTCCCGTGCGCCTGGTCGAAAGCGGCCCGGCGGGCGGCGCGATCTTTGCCGCCGACCTGGCCGTGCGGCCCGGGCTGGACGGGATGAATGCCACCGCCTTTCCCTGGGGTGTGATGACGATGCCGGTCGAGGCGACAGAACAGGTCGGCCCGGTCATCATCTGGCGCAAGGAGCTGCGCCCCGACAGCGGTGGGGCCGGGCAGTATCGCGGGGGGCTGGGCCAGGTCATGGAGGTCGGCGCGCGCGCGGGCCATGAATTCGACATCTCCGCCATGCTGGACCGGGTCGATCACCCAGCGCGCGGTCGCCGCGGCGGGCAGCAGGGCGCGCCCACCCGGATCGCCCGTGACGATGGCACGCCAATGCGCAGCAATGGGCGGCAATCGGTGCCCCATGGCGCGTGCGTCCAGATGGCCTTTCCCGGCGGCGCGGGCTACGGTGTGCCCGGGACGCGTGCGCCCGAGGCCGTCCGGCGCGACCTTGCGTTGGGTTATATCACCGCTGAGGTGGCGCGCGAGGTTTACGGGCTAAGCCCCGAGGAGATAGAGAAAATAGAAGCAAGCGCCCGCAGGGGCGAGAGCTTCTGAAAAAGGAGAGAGCGACGCAATGCCCGAGATTGTCTGGACACCGCCCGAGGACCGCTGGACCGACAGCGCGCTGGCCCGTTTCGCGCGCGAGGCCGGGTTCGATCCGCAGGACTACGCAGGGCTGCACCGGTGGTCGATCAGCGATCTGTCGGGGTTCTGGTCGCGGGTCTGGGATTTCCTCGACGTGATCGGCGACAAGGGCGAGGTCGTGTTTCAGCCCGACGACGATGCCTGGATGACCGGCGCGCGCTTCTTCCCGCAGGCCCGGGTGAACCTGGCCGAGAATTTTCTGCGCCAGTCGGGTGACGCGGTGGTCCTCACTGAGGCCGACGAGATCGGCCATCGCGCCCATGTCACCGCCGATGAGCTGCGCGCGCGGGTCGCCAAATGCGCCGACGGGTTGCGCGCCGCCGGGGTGGGGCAGGGCGACCGCGTGGGCGCGGTCCTGCCCAACCGCGCCGAGGCGCTGGTGACCCTGCTGGCCACCGCCGCCGTCGGCGGGGTCTGGACCTCCTGTTCGCCCGATTTCGGGGCGGCGGCGATCCTCGACCGGATCGGGCAGGTGGAACCCAAGGTGCTCTTTGCCGCGCCGCGCATCACCTACGGCGGCAAGGCGGTCGATGTCTCGGACCGCATCGGCGAGGTGGCCGACCAGATGCCGGGGCTGGTGCAGCTTGTGCTGGTGGGCGACAACACCACGCAGGCGCAGGTGCCTACCGTGCCGTGGGAGGATTTCGGGCAAGAGACGGAGCTGACCTTCACCCGCGTGCCCTTCGATGCGCCGCTCTACGTGATGTATACCTCGGGGACGACAGGAAAGCCCAAGGCCATCGTCCACAAGACCGGCGGCGTGTTGCTGACCATGATGAAGGAACACGTGCTGCACGTCGATGTGCGGCCCGGCGACCGCGTCCTGTGGTATTCGAACACCGCCTGGATGATGTATCACTGGCTGATGACCGGGCTGGCGGCCGGGGCCACGGTGGTGCTCTATGACGGTGCGCCTGTGGTCAAGCGTGACGGCGCGCTGGACGGCACCATGCTGTGGCAACTTGTGGAAGACGAGCGGCTGACGCATCTGGGGATCTCGCCCAAGTATCTCAGCACGCTCTCGGACATGGGTTTTGTGCCCCGCGACCACTACGACCTGTCCTCGCTGCGCTGGCTAATGGCCTCGGGCAGCCCCATGGCGCCCTATCAATACGACTGGATGTATGACGCCATTGGCACGCACTTCGGCTTTTTCTCGATCTCGGGCGGGACCGACCTGATGGGCTGTTTCCTCATCGGGGCGCCAATGCTGCCGGTGCGGCGCGGGGCCCTGATGGCCAAGGCTCTGGGCATGGCGGTGCAGGTGCTCGATGATCGCGGCGTGGCGGTGCTGGGTCGCCCCGGCGAGCTGTGCTGCACCGAACCCTTCCCCTCGATGCCGCTGACCTTCTGGGGCGCCGATGGGGATGCACGCTACCACAAGGCCTATTTCGAGGACCGGGCCGAGGTCTGGACCCATGGCGACCGCCTGACCGAGCACATGGACGGCAGCCTGACCATACATGGCCGGTCGGATTTCACGCTCAACCCCGGCGGGGTGCGGATCGGGACGGCGGATATCTACAACGTCTGCGAGCGCCTGCCGCAGGTGGCCGATTGCCTGGCCTTCGGGCGGCCCATCCCAGGCGACGAGGAAATCGTGCTGTGCCTGCAGATGGCCGAGGGCGCAGCGATGACGCCGGAGCTTGCGAAAGAGATTCGCACCAGGCTGCGGCAGGAATGTTCGCCGCGCCACGTGCCGGCGGCGATCTATACCGTCGGCGCGGTGCCCTATACGATCAGCGGCAAGCGGGTCGAGGGCGCGGCGAAATCCACCGCGCTGCGGCAAGAGGTCAGGAACAAGGCCTCGCTCGCCAATCCCGAAAGCCTGGCGGACTATGCCGATCTCTCGACGCGGGAGGCGTTCTAGGCCAGGTCAATCCCGGCTGGGCGTTGCAAGGCGGGTGCCACCTGGCTCAGCCGGGCTTCAACGCGCCTGCCATCTGGCGCCCGTCCGGGCCTTCGACCAACTCGAACTCGACGGCCTGTTCATCGGCAAGGCCTGCCAGGCCTGCCTCTTCGACCTTCGAGATGTGAACAAAGACGTCCTTGCCGCCATCCTCGGGCGCAATGAAGCCATAGCCCTTTGCGGTGTTGAACCATTTCACGGTGCCCCTGGGCATGTCCGTTCCTCCTGCGTTTTCAGGGGGACTGGGCCCCAGTCCCCGGGGTCCAGGTCTTCCGGTCCCGCGCGGGAAATGGCGGTCGTCCGTCAGCCTCGCCTTGATATGATGCGGTCATGAGGGCAAAAGGCAAATGACAATCCTGTGCTGGCCCGGCGCCGGTGCTGATCCACGCGACACATGCACAAAACGGAGGCAATAGATGCGCCTTTTCGGGCTGAAATCCTGTGATACCTGCCGCAAGGCGCTCAAGGCCCTGCGCGCGGCGGGCCATGATCCGCAGGTCATCGACGTGCGGGCCGACGGCATTGCCGCCGAAGATCTGCAGGCGATCCTCGATCATTTCGGGGACAGCGCGCTGAACACCCGCTCGACCACCTGGCGCGCGCTGTCCGAGCCGGAGCGTCAGCGCCCGGCGGCAGACCTGCTGACCACGCATCCGACCCTGCTGAAACGTCCGGTGATCGAGGCGCAGGGCCAGTGGCACCAGGGCTGGGGCGCATCCGTGCAGCACGCGCTCCTTCAATAACACCGCCCGAACCCCCAGATAAATTCAAAGACGAACGGAGGCATCATGCGAAACGCGGCACTGGTCCTGGGCCTGATCGGCGGTATCATCGGCATCATCGTCGGGCTTGTGGGCTATGGCTATGCCGAGGTCTCTGAACGCCATGGTGAAATCGCGGAGATTTTCGGCGTGCTCGATAACCCCGGTTTCATCCGCATGGCCAGTTTCCTGGCCCCGCTGCTGGCCATCGCCGGGGGCGCCATGGCCAAGGTGCGCGCGCTCTGGGGCGGCCTCCTGATGCTGGGCGCCTGCCTGCTGTTCTACGCGGCCTTCGGTTTCAACGTGGGCACGATGTTCCCCATCGGCTTTGTCGGGCTGGGCGGCATCCTTGCTATTGCAGCCGGGAAACCGGACGAGCCCAAGGCGCATTTCTGATCGGCACCTTGCGCGGGCCGTGACGGCTCAAGGCGGCCGTCACGGCCCGATTGTTACAGAAGATCGGGCGGGGTGGCCGACCGCGCCAGCTCGGCGGTGATCTCGTCCAGGGTCGCGGCCGAGGTTTGTTTCTGTCCCAACCGGCGGACAGAAACGCTGCGCTCGGCGACCTCGCGGCCGCCGCAGGCCAGGATCACAGGCACCTTGCCCACCGAGTGTTCGCGGACCTTGTAGTTGATCTTCTCGTTGCGGATGTCGGCCTCGGCCCGGACCCCGGCGGCGGTCAGCCCGGCCACGACCTCTTGCACGTAGTCATCGGCCTCGGAGGTGATCGAGGCCACGACCACCTGCCGCGGGGCCAGCCAGAAGGGCAGCTTGCCTTCCCAGTTCTCGATCAGGATGCCGATGAACCTCTCGAAAGATCCCAGCGCGGCGCGGTGCAGCATATAGGGGCGGTGCTTTTCGCCGTCGGCCGCGATATAGGTCGCGCCCAGCCGTTCGGGCAGGTTCGGGTCCACCTGGAAGGTGCCGCATTGCCAGACCCGGCCGATGGCGTCGGTCAGGTAGAAATCCAGCTTGGGGCCATAGAAGGCACCGTCGCCCGGCTCCAGCGTATAGTCGCGGCCAACTGCCTTGATCGCCTTTTCCAGAGCGCCCTCGACGTAGTCCCAGGACGCGTCGCTGCCGACGCGCTTTTCGGGGCGGGTGGCGAAGCGGATCTCGAAATCCTCGAAGCCCAGTTCGCGGTAGACCTCGGCCAGAAAGTCGATGAACCGGGCGCACTCCTCCTGGATCTGCTCTTCGGTGCAGAAGATATGCGCGTCGTCCTGGGTGAAGCCGCGCACCCGCATGATTCCATGCAGCGCGCCCGAGGGTTCGAACCGCGCGCAGGAGCCGAATTCGGCCAGTCGCAGCGGCAGGTCGCGATAGGATTTCAGGCCCTGGTTGAAAACCTGCACGTGGCAGGGGCAGTTCATCGGCTTGAGCGCGTTGATCCGGGTCTGGTCCTTGTTCCTGACGCTCGCGTCGTCATCCTCGCCGTCGCGGGACTCGTCCACCTCGACCACGAACATGTGGTGCTGATACTTATCCCAGTGGCCCGAGGCCTCCCAGAGCTTGCGGTCCACGACCTGGGGCGTGTTGATCTCGCGGTAGCCGCCGGCGCGCTGCTTGCGGCGCATGTAGTCCTGTAGCGTGGTGTAGATGGTCCAGCCGTCCGGGTGCCAGAACACCTGGCCGGGGGCCTCTTCCTGCATGTGGAACAGGTCCATCTCGCGGCCCAGCTTGCGGTGGTCGCGGCGCTCGGCCTCTTCGAGGAAATGCAGGTAATTCTTCAGATCCTCGCGGGACTGGAAGGCGACGCCGTAGATGCGCTGCAGCATCTGGCGGCTGGAATCGCCGCGCCAATAGGCCCCGGCCACGGACATCAGCTTCCAGGAATCGCCTGGCAGCTGGCCGGTGTTCTGCAGGTGCGGACCACGGCACAGATCCTGCCATTGGCCGTGCCAGTACATGCGCAGCGGCTCGTCGCCGGGGATCGCATTGACCAGCTCGACCTTGTAGGGTTCGTTGTTGGCCTCGTAGTGCGCGATCGCGCGGGCGCGGTCCCAGACCTCGGTGGTGACCGGGTCGCGGGCGTTGATGATCTCTTTCATCTTCTTTTCGATTGCGCCGAGGTCTTCGGGGGTGAAGGGCGCGGCCCGGTCGAAATCGTAATACCAGCCGTTGTCGATCACCGGGCCGATGGTGACGTTGACGTCGGGCCAGAGCTCCTGCACGGCGCGGGCCATGATATGGGCCAGATCGTGGCGGATCAGTTCCAGCGCGGGGGACTCGTCCTTCATCGTGTTGATAGCGATCTTCGCGTCCGTTTCGATGGGCCACTGAAGATCCCAGTGCTGCCCGTCGACATGCGCCGAGATGGCCTTCTTGCGCAGCGAGGTCGAGATTTCGGCGGCCACGTCCGCCGGGGTCACGCCGCTGGGAAAGCTGCGTGCATTGCCATCGGGAAAGGTCAGGGAAATCTGGTTCTGGCCGTCATGCATGGCCTGTCTCCTCGTCGGTTTGGCGCCCACGGAACGCCCGGTTGCGGGTATGTTGTGCGCGGGTCTTTTGGCCGGGGGCCGGGGGCCTTGTCAAGCTTGCATCCCGGGCTCGGTCTGTGCTCAGTCACAGGCAGGCGGACGACAGGGGGATCACATGGCCGAAACCTTCACCACGGCGCAGGGACGCCGCATCGCCTGGGCCCACACGCCGGGCGCGGGCCCGACCGTGGTGTTCTGCAGCGGCTTCAAGTCCGACATGGCCGGCACCAAGGCCGTGCATCTGGAGGCCTGGGCGCAGGGCCGGGGCCAGGCCTTCGCGCGCTTTGACTATTCCGGTCACGGGATCAGCGGCGGAGCCTTCACCGACGGTTGCATCGGCGACTGGTTCGAGGACACCTGCGCTGTGCTGGACCGGATCGCGGGGCCGGTGGTGCTGGTGGGCTCCTCCATGGGGGGCTGGATCTCGCTGCTGGCGGCCCGCGACCGGCCCGGCAAGGTGGCCGGCCTTGTCACCATCGCCGCCGCGCCGGATTTCACAGAGGACAGCATGTGGGCGGGGTTCGACGCCGACCAGCGCGGGGCGCTGCTGCGCGAGGGGCAGGTCACGCTGCCCTCGGACTATGGCGCGCCCTATATCATCACGCGCCGCCTGATCGAGGAGGGGCGCGCGCGGCTGGTCCTGCGCGCGCCGCTGGCGCTGCCTGTCCCGGTACGGTTACTGCAGGGCACGGCGGACGCGGATGTGGAGATGTCGGTGGCGCTGCGCCTGCTGGACCACGCGCAGGGCCCGGACATGCGCCTGACCCTGGTGGACGGGGCCGACCACCGGTTTTCGGATGACGATTGCCTGGCGCTGATCGAGCGCAGTATCGAGGAGGTGCTGGCCCGGATCTGACGGGGCGGCTGCGCCGCGCAGGTCTGCCTCGGCTGCGCCTCGGGCA
>NZ_JBKOTX010000186.1:0-10803 GCF_047086965.1 Roseovarius halophilus (ex Wu et al. 2025)
GTCGTGGCCGGCGGGCGGGTGATTGCGCGCGAGGACGCCCGCGGCACCGCCGCCATGCTGGCCGATCTTGCTGGCGGGACGCCGCCACCTCTCAACGCAGAAGATGCCTGGGATACCCTGGCCAGCCCCTTTACCGCCGTGGCCGACTGGTTCACGGGCCAGCAGCCCCCGCGCCCCGACCCGGCCGGCGGGGTGCTGTTCAAGGCGCCCAAACCGGGCCAGGAGCTGCGCGCGGACATGCCGCTGATCGGGCCCGAAACGGCCGATCAGGTGGTCCGGGCCGGGCTGGCGGGCATCGTGGTGCAGGCCGGGGGCGTCATGGTGCTGGACCGGCCCCGCGTCATCGCCAGGCTGGCGCAGGCGGGCCTGTTCCTGCAGGTGGCGCCGTGAAGGTCTTTGTCATCGCGGGCGAACCCTCGGGCGACCGGCTCGGCGGCGCGCTCATGGCCGGGCTGAAGGCGCTGGCGCCGGGGGTGACTTTCGAGGGCGTCGGTGGGGCCATGATGCAGGCCGAGGGGCTGCAAAGCCTCTTCGATATGGAGGAGCTGTCGGTCATGGGGCTGGCCGAGATCCTGCCGAAATACCGCCACCTCAAGCGCCGCATCCGCCAGACAGCGCAGGCCGCCCTCGCGGCGCGGCCGGACGTGGTCATCGGCATCGACAGCCCGGATTTCTGCCTGCGCGTGGCACGGCTGGTCAAGGCGGGGTCGGACATTCGCACGTTGCATTACGTGGCCCCCACCGTCTGGGCCTGGCGCCCGGGGCGGGCCGCGAAGATGGCGCGGGTCATCGACCAGGTGCTCGTGCTGTTCCCCTTCGAGCCGCCCTACATGGAGGCCGCCGGGATGGACTGCGATTTCGTCGGCCACCCCATCGCGACCGAGCCGCCCGTGACCGAGGACGAGATCGCCGCCTTTCGCGCCCGCCACGGTCTGGAGGCGGGGCGCGGGACGCTAATGGTCCTGCCCGGCTCGCGCCGGTCCGAGGTCACGCGGCTGGCGCCGCCCTTCGTGGCCGCCCATGCGCAGGCGGGACTGGGGGACATGCAGGTGGTGCTGCCGACCCTGCCGCATCTGCGCGATACCGTGGCCGAGCAGTTCGGCGGGATCGGCGCCAGGGTCATCGACGGGGCCGACCTGACGGCGGGACAGGCCGCGCGCAACCGCTTCGTGGCCATGGCTGCTGCCGACCTGGCGCTGGCCGCCTCGGGGACGGTGTCGCTGGAACTTGCGGCCGCGCGCACGCCCATGGTCATCGCCTACGACATGGCCTGGCTCAGCCGCCAGATCATCGCGCGGATGCTGCGCACGGATACGGTGACGCTGGTCAACCTGGTATCCGAGACCCGCGTGGTGCCCGAGTTCATCGGAGAAAACTGCCGCCCCGAGCGGATCGCCGAGGGCCTGCGCCAGGTTCATGCCGCCCCGCAGGCGCAACTGGAGGCGCTGGAGCTGACCATGGCGCGGCTGGGGCGCGGGGCCGAGGCCCCCGGCCTGCGCGCGGCCCGCGCGGTGCTGGAGAGGCTGTGAGGCGCGGCTGTCCCTCGTCCGGCACAGCGCCCTTGCCGCGCGCGCCAGGCTGACGCAGTCTGCCCTCAAAAAGGAGACCGACCCATGCCCGCACCGCGCAACACCCTCAAGGCCGCCCTGACCCGGGGCGAGATGCAATCGGGCCTCTGGCTGGCCATGGCCAGCCCGGTTGGCGCGGAACTGGCTGGCAATGCCGGATTCGACTGGTGCCTGATAGACGCCGAACACGGGCCGAATACGCTGTCCACGATCATGGCCCAGTTGCAGGCGCTGGCCGGCACCCGCGCGGCGCCGGTGGTGCGCGTGCCCTTCGGGTCGGACTGGATTCTCAAGCAGGTGCTGGACCTCGGGGTGCAGACGCTGGTGGTGCCCATGGTGAACAGTGCCGAGCAGGCCCGCCAGGTCGCCGCCGCGGTGCGCTATCCGGGGCAGGGCGTGCGCGGCATGGGGGCGGTGCTGTCGCGGGCCTCGGGCTATGGCGAGATCGTCGATTACGTGACCTCGGCCAACGACGAGATTTGCCTCTTCGTGCAAATCGAGAGCGCCGAGGCCGTCGCCAACGTGGACGAGATCGCCGCGGTGGAGGGCGTGGACGGGCTGTTCGTCGGCCCCGCCGATCTGTCCGCCGACCTGGGGCATGTCGGGCACCCCGATCACGCCCAGGTGCAGGCGGCCATCGCGCGGGTCTATGCGGCCGCTGCCGCTGCGGACAAATTCGCCGGCACGATCACCTTCGATGCCGGTGCGTTCGACGGCCCGGCCGCGCAGGGGGTGCGGTTCCTGGGGCTGGGCGGGGATGTGCATGTGCTGCGCGAGGCGCTCGTGGCGCTCTGGGACAGGCGGCCGACACCGGGCGCCGAGGGGGAGTAGGGGCCTTGCCCCTCTTGGCCTGCGGCCAATTCACCCCAGGATATTTCTGGCCAGAAGAAACCCGCGACCGGCAATGGGAGATCAGTCGGGCGCCTCTTGCAGGACGCCGTCAAGGCTCATCTGCTGGTAGAGCAGCCCCTCGCGCAGGCCGCGGTCGGCGACGGAGAGCCGGTCGGTGGGCCAGAGCCGCATCAGCGCCTGCAGGATCGCCGAGCCGGACATGATCAGCGCTTGCCGGTCCTTGCCGATTCGTGGATCACTGCGCCGCCCCTCGGGGCCGAGCGACAGGTAATTGCGGATCACGGCGTCGATCTGGTCTGAACTCATCCGCAACCCGTCGACCTTGGTCCGGTCGTAGCGGCGCAGGCCCAGATGCGTGGCGGCCACCGTGGTGACGGTGCCGCTTGTGCCGATGATCTGGAAACCATCGCGGGACTGTTCCGAGGCGGAAGGGGCGAATTTCTCGAGTGATTCCTCGAAATACCAGCTCATGAGGGCGAAACGCGCGGAATCGTCTTCCACGTCGGAAAACTGGTCGCGCAGGGTGGCCACGCCAAGGGGCACGGAAATCCAGTCCACGACCTTGGCGGCGGGCACGGGGCCCTCGGTCTGGCGGAACCCCGAATGCAGCCGCATGATCGCGCGGGGCCGGTCGGGCGGGGGCACCTTGGTCAGGTCGATCCAGACCAGTTCGGTCGAACCGCCACCGATATCGACGACCAGCAATTGTTCGGTCTTGCGCGAGACCAGCGGCGCACAGGAGATCACCGCCAGGCGGGCCTCTTCCTCGGGCTGGATGATCTCGAGGCGCAGGCCGGTTTCGCGGCGGACCTGCTTGATGAACTGGCGCGCATTGCTGGCCCGGCGGCAGGCCTCGGTGGCCACGAGCCGCATCCGGCGGACCTTGTGGCGTTGCAGTTTCTGGCGGCAGACGCGCATGGCGTTGATCGTGCGCCAGATCGAAGCGCGCGAGAGTTTCCCACTCGATTCCAGGCCCTGCCCAAGCTGGACGGACTTCGAGAAACTGTCGATCACATCGAACTGGCTGCCCCTTGGTTGGGCAATCAGCATGCGGCAGCTGTTGGTGCCCAGATCCAGGGCTGCATAGAGCTCTGAGGGACCGGGCGGGGTCGGCGCGGGGCTTTCGACCGGGTTCGGGACAGCGCCCGCACCATTGGGACGCTTGGGCGCCATCGTCACGCCCTCCGATTTCGAGTTGCCCTCAAGGTAGGGCGGGGGCGAGCCCTGCGCAAGCCTCTCCTCGTGCCGGGACGGGTCGCGGTGCGGGCACGGCCTGGCCCCATGGGCGGCGCTTTGATCCCACGGCGTCGTTCACCGGGGGTTTCATGTCGAAAACAAGCGCCGCATATGGGGCACAGGGGGATAGGAAAGGGAAAAGCACTCCAGCGAGAGGGAATCGCGCATATGGCCGAGGTCACCATCGTCTACTGGCGGGACATTCCGGCACAGGTCATCGTCGGCAAGGGCCGTCGGGCGGCGAAACAGCCCCTGAGCGCGCGCTTCGAGCAGGCCATCGACCGGGCCGCGATGAGATCCGGGACCGCCGGGACGGATGCCTATCTGGCCGAGTGGCGCCGCGGCGCGCCCTACACCTGCGAGGGCGACGACGCGCAGGTCGCCGAGGCCGAAGTGGACCGGATCGAGGCATCCTACGACACGGCCCGGCTCAAGTCGCTGATCGACAACGACGGCCGCGCGTGAGTGGCCCGACCCCCGTTTCCCGCCTGAAGGAGGCTCTCATGGCGCTGTTGCAGTTCAAGAAGAAACCTACCGAATCCACCCCCGCCCCCGGCGAGGCCGTCGATCCGCACGTCGCGGCCTTTCTGGAGGATTACTCGATCGAGGTGATGCCGCGCACCGCCGAGAAGGTCGAGGATTTCCGCGACTGGCTGCCCGCGGGCACGCGCGTCTACATCGCCCATATTGAGGGCACGCCGATCGAGGACATGGTCGCCACCGCCAAGCGCCTGGCGCGCGAGGGCTACCCGGTGATGCCGCATTTCCCGGCGCGCGTCATCAAGGACCGCGCCATGCTGGAAGACTGGATCGCCCGGTATCAGGGCGAGGCGGGCGTCGACCAGGCGCTGATGCTGGCCGGTGGCGTGACCAAGCCCCATGGCGCGTTCGACAGTTCCATGCAGCTGCTGGAAACCGGCCTGTTCGGTGATTTCAAGCGCCTGCACGTCGCCGGCCACCCCGAGGGCAACCGCGACATCGACCCCTCGGGCGGCAATGCCACTGTCGATGCGGCCCTGCGCTGGAAGCAGCGGTTTTCCGAGACCACGGACGCGCAGATGGCCATCGCCACCCAGTTCGCCTTCGAGGCGCAGCCCATCATCGACTGGGCCGACAGCCTCAAGGCGGCGGGCATCGACCTGCCCATCCATATCGGCATCGCCGGGCCGGCCAAGCTGCAGACCATGATCAAGTTCGCCATGGCCTGCGGTGTCGGCCCCTCCATCCGGGTGCTGCAGAAGCGGGCCAAGGATGTCTCCAAGCTGTTGCTGCCCTTCGAGCCCACAGAGGTCGTCACCAGTCTGGCTGCCCACAAGGCCGCAAACCCCGATTTCAACGTGACGAACGTGCACGTCTTCCCGCTGGGCGGCATCAAGACAGCGGCCCAATGGGCCATCGACCATGGCGGCACCGCTGCCGTGCCCGCCTCTCAATCCTAAGGACCGATCATGACCCGCACCGTTGTCGAATCGAAGACCAAGACCGCCGTTATCGGCTTTGACGAACCGTTCTGCGTGATCGGCGAGCGCATCAATCCCACGGGCCGCAAGATTCTGGCCGCCGAACTGGAACAGGACGATTTCAGCCGCGTCGAGGCCGATGCCATCGCGCAGGTGGCCGCCGGGGCGACGGTGCTGGACATCAACTCGGGTGCGGTCTTCACCAACCGCATGGCCGAGGACCCGCGCTATGCCGACAACAACTTCGTCGAGCCGACGCTGATGAAACAGCTTGTCGAGGTGGTGCAGAAGATCGTGGACGTTCCGCTGTGCATCGACAGTTCGGTGCCCGGCGCGCTGGAGAACGGGCTGGCCACCGCCGAGGGGCGGCCCTTGCTCAACTCCGTCACCGGCGAGGAAGAGCGGCTGGAGATGGTGTTGCCGCTGGTCAAGAAATACAACGTGCCGGTGGTGGCGATCTCGAACGACGACACCGGGATTTCCGAAGACCCCGAGGTGCGCTTTGCCGTGGCGAAAAAGATCGTGGAACGCGCCGCCGATTTCGGCATTCCCGCGCATGACATCGTGGTCGACCCGCTGGTCATGCCAATCGGGGCGATGGGGTCGGCCGGTTTGCAGGTCTTCACCCTTGTCCGCCGCCTGCGGGATGAACTGGGCGTGAACACCACCTGCGGGGCATCGAACATTTCCTTCGGTCTGCCCAACCGGCACGGCATCAACAACGCCTTCCTGCCCATGGCCATGGCCACGGGGATGACCAGTGCCATCATGAACCCGGTGGCCCTGCCGGTGAAGGCCGCCGAGATCGCGGCCAAGAAGGCCGAGGTGGCGGCTGCCGGTATCCTGCTGCCCCCCGAGATGGACGACGAGGTGTTCTGCCAGATGTTCGGTCTGGGCTCGACGAGGCCGCGCGCCGGCAAGGAGATGGAGGCGATCCGCGCCGCGAACTTCCTGATGAACCAGGACGACGGCGGGGCGGCCTGGATCAGGTTCAACAAGGCGCCGCTGAAACCCGGTGAACAAGAGCGCGGCCGTGGCGGACGCGCCGCAGGCGGGCGCCGCCGCCGGGCCAGCTAGGACAGCTTGTTACGGGACCAGGAAACGCCGCGCGGGAGACCGGGCGGCGTTTTCGGTTTGGAGGGTATCATGGCCCGCGGTTTGAGCCATCGAATGCAAGGGCCGCTGTCAGCCCCGGAACTGCCGTTGCCGTCGGCCCCGGGGCGACAGGTCAACGCGCGCAGAGAAATTTGAGCGCCCCATTTATATCAAACTTGCAAACCCCACTTCCTGCGCACAGCGAACCTTGATCCATGACGCAAATTCGCTCGGGGTCTGTGCTCCTGTGCGCTACCCCTTCCAGATCCAGCCGCCGCCCAGAACGCGGGTGGTCTGAGTGTCGTAGAAGACGCAGGCCTGGCCGGGGCTGACGCCCTCTTCGGGGGTCAGCAGTTCGACCTCGGCTTCGGTGTCGGACAGCGGGCGCAGGATGGCCGGGGCCGGGGGGCGGGTCGAGCGGACCTTGACCGCCACTTCGCGTTCGCCCGCTTCGGCAAAGGCGCCGTCGCCCAGCCAGTTGATCTCGCGCAGGGGGACGGTGCGGGTCGCAAGCATCTCCTTGGGGCCGACCACGACCCGGCGGTTTTCCACGTCGAGCTTGACCACGTAGAGCGGCTCGCTCAGCCCGCCGATGCCCAGCCCCCGGCGCTGGCCGATGGTGTAGTGGATCACCCCGTTGTGCTGGCCCAGCACGTTGCCGGCATGGTCCACGATCGCGCCCGGCTCGGCAGCCCCCGGGCGCAGTTTCTCGATGACACTGGCATAGTCGCCATTGGGCACGAAGCAGATATCCTGGCTGTCGGGCTTGTCGGCCACGCGCAGGCCATATCGCGCCGCCAGACTGCGGGTCTCGTCCTTGCTGGCCAGATGGCCCAGCGGAAAGCGCAGGAAGTCCAGCTGCTCCTGCGTGGTCGAGAACAGGAAATAGGACTGGTCGCGGTTCGCATCCGCCGCGCTGTGCAACTCGGCCCCGCGCGGCCCCATCTGGCGCTGGATGTAATGGCCCGTGGCCATGCAGTCGGAATCCAGATCCTTGGCCGTCTCCAGCAGGTCCTTGAACTTGACACGTTCGTTGCAGCGGATGCAGGGCACAGGCGTGGCCCCGCCCAGATAGCTGTCTGCAAATTCGTCCATCACCGCCTCGCGGAAGATGTTCTCGTAGTCCAGCACGTAGTGGGGAAAGCCCATTTCTTCGGCCACGCGGCGGGCATCGTGGATGTCACGACCCGCGCAGCAGGCGCCCTTCTTGGCCAGCGCCGCCCCGTGATCGTAAAGCTGCAGCGTCACGCCGACCACGTCATAGCCCTCGTCGGCGAGCATGGCCGCCACGACAGACGAATCAACACCGCCGGACATGGCGACGACGACACGGGTGTCGGCGGGGGCCTTGGGCAGGCCGAGCGAATTGAGCGCGGTATCGAGGGACATGGAAGCAGCCTTCGGCAGGGTCTGCAGGAATATAGGAAAATGCAAGATACTCTCAAGGGGCCGCTTTACTTCTCCTTAGCCGAAAAGCGGCCAGTTGAAAGGCATGTTCATTCACGAAAGAGGGGTGAGGACATGTATCTGCGCAGAACGGAGGGGCCGCGCTCGGTCACGCTGCCGTGCGGCCGGGTGATGACGCGTGCCGACCTGCCCGAGGCGACGACGCGGCGGTGGGTTGCGTCGCGCAAGGCGGCCGTGGTGCGTGTGGTTGCGCATGGGCTGATCACGCGGGATTGGGCGAAATCGACCTACGGCCTGTCTGACGAGGAACTCGCCGAGTGGGAGTCGGCGGTTCTCAGTCACGGCGAGGCGGCACTGAAGGCCACCGCAGCGAGAAAGTATAGACAACCTTAGATGGATTTGTAGACTGCCGGCCGGATGGTAACGTGGGGTTAACCTTCGTCCCCCTAGGATTGGTTAACGCACGAACGAACGGAGAAGAGTAATGCGCGTTTTGCTCGTCGAGGATGATCCGACCACGGCAAAGAGTATCGAGTTGATGCTGGGTCATGCCAACCTCAACGTCTACACGACAGGGCTGGGCGAGGAGGCGATCGACCTCGCCAAGCTCTATGACTACGACCTGATTCTGCTGGACCTGCACCTGCCGGACATGTCGGGCCACGACGTGCTGCGCCATCTTCGGCTGGCCCGGGTGGAAACGCCGATCCTGATCCTCTCGGGCGAGGATGCGACCGAATCCAAGCTCAGGGGGTTCGGCTTCGGGGCCGACGACTACCTGACCAAGCCCTTCCACCGCGAAGAGCTGATCGCGCGGATCCATGCCATCATCCGCCGCTCAAAGGGACATGCGCAGTCGATCATCCGAACCGGAAAGGTTGCGGTGAACCTGGACGCCAAGACGGTGGAGGCCGGGGGCGAACCTGTCCACCTGACCGGCAAGGAATACCAGATGCTGGAACTTCTTTCGCTGCGCAAGGGAACGACACTGACCAAGGAGATGTTTCTCAACCACCTTTACGGCGGCATGGACGAACCCGAACTCAAGATCATCGACGTGTTCATCTGCAAGCTGCGTAAGAAACTGACCGTGGCCACGGGCGGCGACAACTAAATCGAGACCGTCTGGGGCCGCGGCTATGTCTTGCGCGACCCCGAGCATGGCGTCGGTGAACAGCGGGTTGCTGTCGGGGCCTGATGCCCCGCGGTTCGGACCACCAGTCACGGTAACGGCCGGTCCCATACGTAGCCCAACCCGACCCTGAGGGTGCCGCCGCGGTAGGTCCGGGCCGGGGCCGCGGCATTGTCGGGCCGCGACGGGCTGGACGATGCCGGGGTGGCCCCCTATCACTGAACGCAAGTGAACGAAGGGGGACCGGCGTTGACCGACAAGGCCGCGACAGACAAAGACGCGACCATCGCGCCCGACGCCTTGACCGAGGCGCAGGCCGCCGCCGAACTGGCGCGTCTGGCCGATCTGCTGGGCCGCGCCGATGCCGCCTATCACGGCGCCGATGCCCCCCGGATGAGCGATGCGGATTACGACGCGCTCAAGCGACGCAACGCGGCGATCGAGGCCCGCTTTCCCGGGCTCAAGCGCGCCGACAGCCCCTCCGAGCAGGTGGGCGCCGCCCCCGCCGAGGCCTTCGGCAAGATCACCCATGCGGTGCGGATGCTCTCGCTTGCCAATGCCTTCGACGACGCCGAGGTGGCCGATTTCGACCAGTCGATCCGCAGCTACCTGAACCTCGGCCCCCAGGCCCCGCTGACCTATACCGCCGAACCCAAGATCGACGGCCTAAGCCTGTCGCTGCGCTATGAAGACGGCGTCCTGATCCATGCCGCCACGCGCGGCGACGGCGAGACCGGCGAGAATGTCACGCAGAACGCCCGCACCATCGACGAGATCCCGACCCGGCTGGAGCAGGCCCCCGCCGTGCTGGAGGTGCGCGGCGAGGTCTACATGTCCCATGCCGATTTCGAGGCGATGAATGCGCGGCAGGCCGACAGGGGCGGCAAGACCTTTGCCAACCCGCGCAACGCCGCCGCCGGATCGCTGCGCCAGCTGGACGCCAGCATCACGAGGGCCCGCCCACTGCGGTTCTTCGCCTATGCCTGGGGCGAGCTGTCCGCGCCGCTGGCCGACACCCAGAAGGGCGCGCTTGACCGCCTGGCCAGCTTCGGCTTTGTCACCAACCCGCTGACCCGGGTCTGCGAGACGGTGGCGGATATGCTGGCCCATTATCGCAGCATCGAGGACCAACGCGCCTCGCTGGGCTATGACATCGACGGGGTGGTCTACAAGGTCAACGACCTTTCGCTGCAACAGCGGCTCGGCTTCCGCTCGACCACGCCGCGCTGGGCCATCGCTCACAAGTTTCCCGCTGAACTGGCCTGGACCGGGCTGGAGGGGATCGATATCCAGGTCGGCCGCACCGGGGCGCTGTCACCGGTGGCGCGGTTGCAGCCGGTGACGGTGGGGGGCGTCGTCGTCTCCAACGCGACGCTGCACAACGAGGATTACATTGCCGGGCGCGGGGCCTCGGGCGAGGATATTCGCGGCGGCAAGGACATCCGCCCCGGCGACCGGGTGCAGGTCTACCGGGCCGGCGACGTGATCCCCAAGGTCGCGGACGTCGACCTGTCCAAACGGCCCGAGCAGGCCAAGCCCTACCAGTTCCCCGACAATTGCCCCGAATGCGGCTCGCCCGCGATCCGCGAAGAGGGCGACGCCGTGCGCCGCTGCACCGGCGGGTTGATCTGCCCGGCGCAGGCCGTTGAAAAACTGAAACATTTCGTCTCGCGCGGGGCCATGGACATCGAGGGGCTGGGCGCCAAGCAGGTCGAGGCCTTCTACCACGACGACCAGCTTCCGGTGCGCGAACCGGCCGATATTTTCACGCTGCAACGCCGGGATGCGGCGACCCTGTCGAAACTGGCCAATCGTGACGGCTGGGGCGAGACAAGCGCGAAGAACCTCTTTCAGGCCATTGAGGAAAAACGTGAAATTTCCACGGAGCGTCTGCTGTTCGGGCTTGGCATCCGGCATGTGGGCGAGGTGGCCGCGCAAGACCTTGCGCGCCACTACGGCGGCTGGCAGGCCATGGTCGCGGCGCTGGAAGTTGATCTTCGCGCCACGGTTGCCGGTTAGACGACGCTGCCATGGTCAATGCATCGCATCCGTC
>NZ_JBKOTX010000187.1:0-10723 GCF_047086965.1 Roseovarius halophilus (ex Wu et al. 2025)
CAGTTCTTCACTCCGCGTGGTTCCAGTAACGAGCTTGTAAAGCTGCGAAACTGTGGATATCGAGCAGGTCGGCCCCGTCGATCTTGGAGGTCGCATGACGCGCCAGCGCCAGCGGCAGCTCGTCGGGCGCCATGCCGCAGCCGTCGTCAGTGACGCGAATCAGCGTCTTGCCGCCGTCGGCATGGGCCACCTCGATGCGCGTCGCCCCCGCATCCAGCGCGTTTTCCACCAGTTCCTTGACGGCCGAGGCCGGCCGTTCCACGACTTCGCCCGCCGCGATGCGATTTATCGCGGCATCGTCAAGCTGCCGTATCGCCGGCCGATTCTGGCTTATGTTGGGGCTTGGGCTGTTCATGCATCAATACTTAGCACGGGCCGCGGCGATTCTGCCAGAGACGCTCGAACATCTTCGCATCAAAGCGATGGCGCGGGGGTTGGAAAGACAATATATTCAATTACGTGAATGCAGCTTGCCACCAGGAGGATTCCATGTTCCACAGAACCAGCCCCTCGCGCGGCGCCAACTCCCCCGACGTGACCGGGTTCCACGACCCCGCGACAGGCTCCATCCAGTACGTCGTTTCCGACCCCGCGACGAAACAGGCCGCGCTGATCGACACGGTCCTCGATTTCGACCCGGCCCATGCCCGCACCGGCACCGCCTCTGCACAGGCCGCGCTCGATTTCGTCGCCGACAAGGGCCTGACGGTGGCGTGGGTGCTCGACACCCACCCTCACGCCGATCACCTGATGGCGTCGGCATGGCTCAAGGAACAGACGGGCGCACCCAACGCGATCGGCGACAAGGTCCGCGAGATCTCGGAAATCTGGACCGGGATCTACAACACGCCCGGCGCCTTCGACCCCGACCGGGATTTCGACAGGCTTTTTGCCGACGGCGACAGCTTCATGCTGGGCGAGCTCGAGGTGAAGGTCACGCTGTCGCCGGGCCACACGCTGGGCTCCATCACCTATCTCGTCGGCGATGACGCGGCGTTCGTGCACGACACCTTCATGCATGTTGACGTGGGCACGTCCCGCGCGGACTTCCCGGGCGGGGATTCGGGGGTTCTCTATGACAGCCTGCAGCGACTCCTTGCCCTGCCCGACGAGACCCGGCTTTTCATCGGGCACGACTACCCGCCGGTGGGCGACCGGACCGAGGCCGCGTGGGAGGCCACGGTGGCCGAGCATCGCGCCAGCAACCCCCATGTCGGCGGCGGAACGTCGCGCGAGGATTACGTGAAACTGCGCGACGCGCGCGATGCCACGTTGAACCTGCCGGACCGGATTCTCCATGCGCTGCAGGTCAACCTGCGCGGCGGGCGCCTGCCGGATGCCGAGGCGGACGGCAACAGCTACTTCAAAATCCCCGCCAACAAGTTCTGAGCCCCTTGAAGGAGACACGGCCATGAAGACCGAAACAGTCGGCAACGCGACGCTCGAAACATGGACGACAGACGAGGTCGCCCGCGCGTGGGAGGCGGGAGAAATCGTGCTGATCGACGTGCGGACGGTGCAGGAATACGCCTTCGAGCATATCGAGGGGGCGCTTCTGCTGCCGCTGCCGTTCTTCCGCACCGACACGCTGCCGGGCCAGAGCGACAAGCGCATCGTGTTCCATTGCGGCTCGGGCGTACGCTCGGAAAAGGTCGCGCGGGCCTGCATCGAGGCCGGGTTCGACCGGATCGCCCACATGGACGGCGGATTCGGCGCGTGGAAGGCGGCCAAGCTGCCCTATGTCGGCACGAACATGGCCACGGGCGCCCCCCAACGGGTCAGCGACGATCCGGGTTGAGGGCCCGGGCGCTCCTCTTGGCGGTCAGGATCCCGCTTTTCTACCGCCGGTGGCCAGCGCGTCCAGATCGCATCGCGATTTCACGCTGGCCTCGCGCGGCAGGTCGTCGGTCGATGCGTCCGCGAAGCCGGGGCGCATCGGCGCGGTTTCCGCCCAGCGCAGCAGGAATGCCTTGCCGCACCGCATGTAGGCCACGCCGGCCGCTTTCGTGACTTGGCGCATCTCGTATTCGAACCGGCCCTCGTAGCCGTCGCGGTCGATCAGGACAACCGCCGGCGTCTTGCCCGACAGATGCGCGTAGAACAGGGCCTGATGCAGGCTGTCCCGGGCCGAACTCTTGCCGTCCAGACCGATCTCGATGACATGGTCGGCCGTTTCGCAATCCGCCCTGACATGGCGCTTCATGCCATTCACGTCGAAATAGTGCCGCGTCTCTTCCTCGCTCCCGGCGAGCATGGCGCATAGCAGCGCGGCGATCTGGACCTCGCCCATGCGGGCCTCCGGCGGTTGATGGCGCTCTCCGTTAATAAAGGTTAACGAAAGGTTAACGCAAGATCGGGTCGCACCGTTTCGACCGTCGCGCGACCGCCAGCCGCGGATTCGGCGCTGGACAACAGCCTCCCGCGGCGCACAAATGCGGCCCATGACCCGCGACACCCGCTTTCCCGGCCTGTCCGACCTGCGCACCCGCGCCCGCCGCCGCCTGCCGCATTTCGTATGGGAATACCTCGACAGCGGGACCGGCGAGGAACGCACCAAGGCGGCCAACCGCGCGGCCCTCGACGCGGTGCGGCTCAACCCGTCCATCCTGCACGGCGAAATCGACCCCGACCTGACCACCTGCCTGCTGGGGCAGGAAATGGCGCTGCCGGTGGGCATCGCGCCAGTGGGCATGTCCGGCCTTGTCTGGCCCGGCGCCGAACCGGCGCTTGCCCGCGCGGCGGCGCGCGCGGGCATACCCTATTGCCTGTCCACCGTGGCCAGCCGCACACCCGAGGACGTGGCGCCCAGCCTCGGGCCGCGGGCATGGTTCCAGATGTACCCGCCGCGTGACCCCGCGATCCGCGCCGACATGCTGCGCCGCGCCCGCGCGGCGGGCTTCGGCACGCTGGTTCTCACGGTGGACGTGCCGGTGGGCAGCCGCCGCGAACGGCAGACACGCTCGGGCCTGACACAGCCGCCCCGGCTGACGCCGCGGATCCTCGCGCAGATCGCCACGCGCCCGGCCTGGGCGCTGGGCGTGGCACGGGGCGGCATGCCCCGGATGCGGCTGGTAGACGCGTACGCGGGCCGGACCAGCGGCCTGCCGTCCAACCAGCACGCGGGCTACCTGCTGCGCACCTCGCCCGACTGGGATTACCTGCGCTGGCTGCGCGAGGCATGGGACGGCCCGCTTGTCGTCAAGGGCGTCCTGCGGGCCGACGATGCCGCGGCCCTGACCGCCGAGGGCGTGGACGCGATCTGGATTTCCAACCATGCGGGCCGCCAGTTCGATGCCGCCCCCGCCACCATCGAGGTGCTGCCGGCCATCCGCGCGGCGACCGACCGGCCCGTCATCCTTGATGGCGGGGTGGAAGGCGGGCTCGACATCCTGCGGGCGCTGGCGCTGGGCGCGGATTACGTGATGATGGGGCGCGGCTGGCATTTCGCGCTCGCCGCGCTGGGGCCGTCGGGGCCCGATCACCTCGCCCATGTCCTGCGCGAGGATCTCAGGGCGAACATGGGCCAGCTCGGCACGCCCACGCTGGCCGACGTCGCCGCCCGGCTGCTCCCGTCCGGGTAGGGCCACCCTACCCGCCGCCGCCCGGGCGGGTCTCAACCATATGAAAAAAGGCACCAAATCGCGGCGGCCTTCCGTGCAGCCGCCGCGCCCGATCGGGCAGGAATTGTCGCGAAAGGGTGAAAGCGCGCCACAGCGGGATTGCACGGCACCCGCGTTTGATCCTAAAAGATCGCGAAGCGCGCGCCGCGCTGCGGCAAAGTCCGGACCCGCCGGGGATGGCCGCACAAATCATGCCTTCTAAAGTGGAGGGGGGACAGGCCAGTGGCAGAATTCCAGAAAATCCTCATCGCCAACCGTGGCGAAATCGCGATCCGCGTCATGCGCGCGGCCAACGAGATGGGCAAGCGCACCGTCGCCGTCTTTGCCGAGGAGGACAAGCTCAGCCTGCACAGGTTCAAGGCCGACGAGGCCTACCGCATCGGCGAGGGGCTGGGCCCCGTGCAGGCCTACCTGTCCATCGACGAGATCATCCGCGTGGCCAAGTCCTGCGGGGCCGACGCCATCCACCCGGGCTATGGCCTGCTGTCGGAAAACCCCGATTTCGTCGATGCCTGCGCGGCCAACGGGATCACCTTCATCGGCCCTCGGGCCGAAACAATGCGCGCCCTCGGCGACAAGGCCAGCGCCCGCAACGTCGCGGTCGAGGCCGGCGTGCCCGTCATCCCCGCCAGCCACGTCCTTGACGACGACATGGACCGCACGCGCGCCGCCGCCGGGGAAATCGGCTACCCGATGATGCTCAAGGCATCGTGGGGCGGCGGCGGGCGCGGGATGCGCCCGATCAACAGCGCCGACGAGCTGGAGGAAAAGGTGCTCGAAGGCCGGCGCGAGGCCGAGGCCGCCTTCGGCAACGGCGAGGGCTATCTTGAAAAGATGATCACCCGCGCCCGGCACGTCGAGGTGCAGATCCTCGGCGACAAGCACGGCGACATGTACCACCTGTTCGAGCGTGACTGCTCGGTCCAGCGCCGCAACCAGAAGGTCGTCGAACGCGCCCCGGCCCCCTACCTGACCGAGCTCCAGCGCGAGGAAATCTGCGAACTGGGCTACAAGATCTGCAAGCACGTCAACTACGAGTGCGCGGGCACGGTCGAGTTCCTGATGGACATGGACACCAACCAGTTCTACTTCATCGAAGTGAACCCTCGCGTTCAGGTCGAACACACCGTCACCGAGGAGGTGACGGGCATCGACATCGTGCAGGCCCAGATCCGTATCGCTGAGGGCAAGACGCTCGAAGAGGCCACGGGCAAGGCGACGCAGGACGCGATCACCCTCAACGGCCACGCGCTCCAGACACGCATCACCACCGAGGACCCGCTCAACAATTTCATCCCCGATTACGGGCGCATCACCGCCTACCGCTCGGCCACGGGCATGGGCATCCGGCTCGACGGCGGAACCGCCTATTCAGGCGGGGTCATCACGCGCTACTACGACAGCCTGCTGACCAAGGTCACCGCGTGGGCGCCGACGCCCGAACAGGCCATCGCCCGGATGGACCGCGCCCTGCGCGAATTCCGCATCCGCGGGGTCAGCACCAACATCGCCTTCGTCGAGAACCTGCTCAAGCACCCGACATTCCTGTCGAACGCGTACACGACCACGTTCATCGACAGCACGCCCGAGCTGTTCAACTTCACCAAGCGGCGCGACCGCGGCACCAAGGTGCTGACCTACATCGCCGACATCACCGTGAACGGCCATCCCGAAACCACCGGCCGCCCCGAACCCTCGCCCGAGGCCAAGCTGCCCAAGCCCCCGCGCGAAGTGGCCGATCCGGCGCCGGGCACCCGCAACCTGCTGGAAGACAAGGGCGCCAAGGCGGTGGCCGACTGGATGCTGGCGCAGGACCGCCTGCTGCTCACCGACACGACGATGCGCGACGGGCACCAGTCGCTTCTGGCGACGCGGATGCGCTCAATCGACATGATCAAGGTCGCGCCCGCCTACGCCGCCAACCTGCCCGAACTGTTCAGCGTCGAATGCTGGGGCGGCGCCACCTTCGACGTTGCCTACCGCTTCCTTCAGGAATGCCCGTGGCAGCGCCTGCGCGAATTGCGCCAGCGGATGCCCAACCTGCTCACGCAGATGCTTCTGCGGGCCTCCAACGGCGTCGGCTACACCAATTACCCCGACAACGTCGTGCGCGAATTCGTCCGGCAGGCGGCCGAGACGGGGGTGGACGTGTTCCGCGTCTTCGACAGCCTGAACTGGGTCGAGAACATGCGCGTGGCCATGGACGCGGTGGTCGAGTCCGGCAAGATCTGCGAGGGCACGATCTGCTATACCGGCGACATCCTCGACCCGGACCGCGCCAAGTACGACGTGAAATACTATGTCGGCATGGCCAAGGAACTGCAGGCCGCCGGCGCGCACGTGCTGGGGCTCAAGGACATGGCCGGCCTGCTGAAACCGGCCGCGGCCACGCGCCTTGTCACCGCGCTCAAGGACGAGCTCGACATCCCCGTGCACTTCCACACGCACGACACCTCCGGCATCGCCGGCGCCACGATCCTCGCCGCCGCCGACGCGGGCGTCGACGCGGCCGACGCGGCGATGGACGCCTTCTCGGGCGGGACCAGCCAGCCCTGCCTCGGCTCCATCGCGCAGGCGCTCCGGCACACCCGGCGCAACACCACCCTCGATATCGAGCGCATCCGCGAGATATCGAATTACTGGGAACACGTCCGGTCGCAATACGTGGCCTTCGAATCCGGCCTTCAGGCCCCCGCCTCCGAGGTCTACCTGCACGAGATGCCGGGCGGGCAGTTCACCAACCTCAAGGCGCAGGCGCGTTCCCTCGGGCTCGAGGAACGCTGGCCCGAGGTGGCGAAAACCTATGCCGACGTCAACCAGATGTTCGGCGACATCGTGAAGGTCACCCCCAGCTCCAAGGTTGTGGGCGACATGGCACTGATGATGGTCAGCCAGGGCCTGACGCGCGAGGACGTCGAGAACCCCGATACCGACGTGGCCTTCCCCGATTCGGTCATCGACATGATGCGCGGCAATCTCGGCCAGCCGCCGGGCGGGTTTCCCGACACGATCGTGAAGAAGGTTCTCAAGGGCGAGGCGCCCAACACCGAGCGGCCCGGCAAGCACCTCGAGCCCGTTGACCTCGAAGCGGCTCGCGAGAGCCTGAGCGCCGAGCTGGAGGGCAAGTCGGTCGATGACGAGGACCTCAACGGGTACCTGATGTATCCCAAGGTGTTCCTCGATTACATGGGCCGCCACCGCACCTACGGCCCCGTGCGCACCCTGCCCACCCGCGCCTTCTTCTACGGGATGGCCCCGGGCGAGGAGATCAGCGTCGAGATCGACCCGGGCAAGATACTCGAAATCCGGCTGCAAGCCGTGGGCGAGACGCAGGAGGACGGCGAGGTCAAGGTGTTCTTCGAACTCAACGGCCAGCCCCGCGTGATCCGCGTGCCCAACCGGTTGGTGAAATCCCAGACCGCGCAGCGGCCCAAGGCCGAGCACGGCAATCCCGCCCACCTCGGGGCGCCCATGCCGGGCGTCGTCGCCTCGGTCGTGGTCAGCCCCGGGCAGACGGTCAAGGAAGGCGACATGGTGCTGACCATCGAGGCGATGAAGATGGAAACCGGCATCCACGCCGAACGCGACGGCACGGTCAAGGCGGTGCATGTCCAGCCCGGCGGCCAGATCGACGCCAAGGATCTTCTCGTCGAATTCGAGTGACGACGCGGCGCGGCCGGCCTCGTACCGGGGAACCGGCCCGCCACGCAAGACCGCGGCAGGGTGCGCATCCGCGCGCGGCGCGCCGTCGTGTTACCGACGCGGTGCAGCCGCGTTACAGCCCCTTGTTTTCGTTGTTGACCCTCGCCGCTCCCTGCACCGAGACTCCGCTTTCAAAACGCGGCAAATTCCCTACCCTGTCATCGTCAGGACAGGGGCGGCTCCCATGCAGAAAATCATCGTCTTCACCGATCTTCACTACCTGCCCGAGGGCGACGGCATCATCGGGCTGGACCCCGGCGCGCGCTTCGCGCAGGGCCTTGCTCACGCGCTTGAAAACCATCCCGACGCGGCACGCATCGTCATCACCGGCGACATCGCGCACAACGCCGCCCCGGCGGAATACGACCGTTTCCGCCGGGCCGTCGCGGATTGCCCCCTGCCCGTCAGCCTGACCGTGGGCAACCATGACCGGCGCGCGCCCTTCCGCGCGGCCTTCCCCGGCGCGCCCGTCACGGCCGCGGGCCATGTGCAGGACATCGTCGACATCGGCGCCGATACACGCCTCGTCTTGCTCGACACGCTCAACGAGGATGCCGAGGACACCCATAGCGGGCTGCTCTGCGAGGCGCGCCTCGCGT
Organism: Roseovarius halophilus (ex Wu et al. 2025); assembly: GCF_047086965.1. Lineage (NCBI taxonomy): Bacteria > Pseudomonadati > Pseudomonadota > Alphaproteobacteria > Rhodobacterales > Roseobacteraceae > Roseovarius > Roseovarius halophilus (ex Wu et al. 2025). The sequence goes on from NZ_JBKOTX010000187.1 coordinate 7,922, forward strand.
GGCTCGACCGCGCCCTCGAAACCGCCGGTGCCCGCCGCGTCATCGTCTTCAGCCATCATCCGCCCTTCCTGACCGGGTTCGGCGGGATGGACTGGATCGGCCTCAAGAACCGCGCCGAAATGGCCAGCCGCCTGCGCGCGCATGGCAACGTCGTGCAGATCGTCTCGGGCCACGTCCACCGCACCATCCAGGGCAGCGCCGGCGGCATCCCCGCGGCCATCTTCAAGAGCACCTGCCACCAGATGCCGATGGCACTGGGCTACCGCGACCCGCGCCTTTCGGTGGATGAGCCGGGCGCCTACGGCCTGCTGCTGCTGACGGATGACGGTGTCATTGTCCACACCGAGGATTTCACCCTGCCGCAACACGATACTGCCATTTACGACTGACCCCGCCCGATCCGGCACAAAGGAGCCCGCCATGCTTGAACTGCTGACCGACCCGGCCGTCTGGATCTCGTTCCTGACCCTCACGGTCCTCGAGATCGTGCTGGGCATCGACAACGTCATCTTCATCTCGATCGCTGCCTCGAAGCTGCCCGAGGAACAGCGGAACAAGGCCCGGATGCTGGGGCTGACCGGTGCGCTCGTGCTCCGGATCGGGCTGCTTTTCTCCATCGCCTGGATCATCGGGCTGTCCGACCCCTTCGTCACGATCATGGGCTGGCCCGTGTCGTGGCGTGACGTGATCCTGCTCGCCGGGGGGCTGTTCCTGCTCTACAAGGCCGCGACCGAGATCTTCGACGAGGTCGAGGGCGAGGATTTCCATACCGCCGAGGAACGCGTTGTCGAGGCCGTTTTCCTCAGCGTGATCTTCCAGATCATGCTGCTGGACCTCGTCTTTTCCATCGACAGCGTCATCACCGCCATCGGCATCGCCGATCATATCGAGGTGATGGTCGCCGCCGTCGCCGTGGCCATCATCGTGATGATGGCGGCCGCCACCCCCATCGCCGACTTCGTCGAGGCGCACCCCTCGACCAAGATGCTGGCGCTGGCCTTCCTCGTGATGGTCGGCATGGCGCTGGTGTCCGACGCGTTCCATTTCCACGTGGAACGTGGCTTCATATATGCCGCGATGCTTTTCGGCGGCGCGGTCGAGGGGCTCAACCTGCTGCGCCAGAAACGCCGCCGGGCCGCGCAAGGCCGCTAGCCCGCGCCCGGCCACACACTCCGGGCCGGTCGCCGCCGTCATGGCCGCGGCGCGGGCGTGCTGCTCCTCTCGATCCTGCAAACGCGAAGGTTCAATCGCCTGCAACACACCGAAGATGGCTCTTGTGAAAGGCGCGTAATTCCGCTTGTACTGGGCCGCGAAATCAAGGACGGACACCCCATGACCACTTGGATCACGATCTGCGACACCTGCAAGCGCGATGACTGGGACGAGACCACCCATGCCCGCCCCCACGGTGCGGACATGGCCGAACTCGTCGAGCATCATGCCGCCGGCCGGCCCGTCCGGACGCGCCGTGTCTCCTGCCTGATGGGATGCGCCCACGGTTGCAACGTCGCCATCCAGGCGCCGGGCAAGCTCTGCTACACGCTGGGCCGTTTCACCCCCGATGACGCCGCCGCCGCGGCAATCGTGGACTATGCCGAACTTCATGCCGGGTCTGCGACCGGGCAGGTACCCTACCGGCAATGGCCACAGGGCGTGAAGGGGCACTTCGTCACCCGCCATCCGCCCTTGCCGATGGACGACGAGGGTTGAGCCGATGGTCGCCACCGCACCGCGTGACCACGGCGGCGGGCTGGATGACGCGATCGCGCACCACGGCGGCACGCGCGCCGGCTGGCTCGACCTGTCCACGGGAATCAACCCGGTGCCCTACCCGGTGCCCGACCTTCCCGCCGCCGCATGGCAGGACCTCCCCGACAGCGCCGCGCAGATGGCCCTCGCCGAGGCTGCACGCCGCTTCTGGAACGTGCCCGCCGGGGCGTCCGTCCTCGCCGCGCCCGGCGCCTCCAGCCTGATCGCAAGTCTCCCGGCCCTCGCCATGCCGGGCCGCGCGGACATCCCCGAACCCACCTACAACGAACACGCGGCCGCCTTCGCCGCGCATGGCTGGGAAATCAGCAATGACCGGCCGCAACAGGCGCAGGCCCGTGTCATCGTCCACCCCAACAACCCCACGGGCCACTGGTATGGCGGCACCGACCTGACCGCGCCGCTCACGGTGATCGACGAAAGTTTCGCCGATGTCTCCCCGGATCGCTCGCTGATCGCCCACGCGGACAGGCCCGGCACGATCGTGCTCAAGAGCTTCGGCAAGTTCTGGGGGCTGGCCGGCCTGCGGCTGGGGTTCGCCATCGGCGCGCCCGACCTGGTCGACCGGCTTGCCGGGATGCTGGGGCCTTGGCCCGTCTCCGGACCGGCGCTGGCCATCGGTACCGCGGCGCTGTCCGATCCGGACTGGGCGGTTGCCACGCGCACCCGCCTCAACGAGGACGCCGCGCATCTCGACGCGCGCATGATGCATGCCGGCGCCCGCGTGGCGGGCGGGACGTCGCTTTTCCGGCTCTACCGCGTGCACCATGCGGCCCGCTGGCAAGCCCGCCTTGCGCGCGCGCACATCTGGTCGCGCATCTTTCCCTACTCGGACGAGTTCCTGCGCCTCGGCCTGCCTGCGCCCGATGCCTGGCCCCGGCTGGAGGCCGCACTGGCATGAGCCTCGCCGCCGCCCTCTCGCTGGCGCTCCTGCTCGACGCCTCGCTGGGCGAGCCGCGCTGGCTATGGTCGCGCCTGCCGCATCCGGCCGTGCTCATGGGCCGCGCCGTCGGCTGGTGCGACGCGCGGCTCAAC
>NZ_JBKOTX010000188.1:0-10655 GCF_047086965.1 Roseovarius halophilus (ex Wu et al. 2025)
GGCGATGCGCGATCCGGTGGCCGGGGCCGCGCCGGTGATCGGCCTGCGCGGCGAGGACGAGATACGCGCGCGCATCCACGCGCTGCAGGACGACGCGGCGCAGCCGCCGGTTTCGGATAACGAGGTGGCGCTGATCGACGCGATCCTTGCCGTGCGCGAGACGAGCGACAACGCTCTGGAACGGCTGCGCGACATCGCGGTGGACATGCCCGCCATCGACGCGGCCGTGGCCCGGCTGGCGCGCCGGCTGGACGCGCTGGACAGCCGTGGCATCGACGTGGCGCGGCTGGATTTCGAGGCGAGTTACGGCCGCACCCAGATGGAATATTACGACGGTTTCGTTTTCGGATTCCACGCTGAATCGCGGCCCGACCTGCCGCCGGTGGCCACCGGCGGGCGGTACGACGCGCTGACGCGGCAACTGGGGCAGGGGCGCGAGATACCGGCGGTAGGCGGGGTGATCCGGCCCGGGCTGGTGCTGGACCTGGGGGGACTGTCATGAGCCTCAAGCTGGGGGTGCCGTCCAAGGGCCGGCTGATGGAAAAGACCTTCGACTGGTTCGGCGCGCGCGGTATCGGGCTGGGCCGCCAGGGCTCGGCGCGCGAATACGCGGGTTTTGTCGAGGGGATCGACAATGTCGAACTTGTCCTGCTGTCGGCCGGGGAAATCCCGCGCGAACTGGCGGCCGGGCGGATCCATCTGGGGGTGACCGGCACCGATCTCGTACGCGAGAAGCTGGGCCGCTGGGACCGCCGCGTCGAGGAACTGGCGCAGCTGGGGTTCGGCCATGCCGATCTGGTGATCGCCGTGCCGCGGGCCTGGGTCGATGTGAACACGCTCGACGATCTGGATGCCGCCGCCGCCGCCTTCCGGCAGAAACACGGGTTCCGCCTGCGCATCGCCACGAAATATCACCGGCTGGTACGGGACTTCCTGCGCGAGAGCGGCGTGGCCGATTACCGCCTGGTGGACAGCCAGGGCGCGACCGAGGGCACGGTGAAGAACGAGACCGCCGAGGCGATCGCCGATATCACCTCGTCCGGGGACACGTTGCGCGCCAATCACCTGAAGGTTCTGGATGACGGGCTGGTCCTGCGATCGGAGGCGACGCTGTTCAGGGCGCGCGGCGTCGACATGTCGGAGGCGGACCGCGCGACGCTGGGCGAACTGACACGAGTGCTGGGCGTGGATTGAAGGCGGGCGCCGGGGAGATTGGCGCCCACCGGCTGCCGGCGTCCTCTAGAAACGGAACGTGCCGCGCAGCTGTACGGTGGTGGCCTCGACATCCGACCCGAGATTGCCGAAATCGTCGAATTCGTGGTATAGCACTTCGCCACCGATGCTGAACTGATCGGAGACACGGTACTCGTACCCGCCGCCCACGAAGTAGCCATCATCGTCACCGAACGAATTCGTGTCGGCCCAGGCATAGCCCGTGGTCGCGTAAAGCAGGCCCTGACCGATCTTGTAACCGGCGCGGCCCTTGACGCGGAACACCTCCTCGAGGGCGCCACCACTTGCATTGAGGTCGATGTCGGCAAAATCGTAGTCAAGACCGCCGCCAACGACCCACTGGCCGAAATCATGGTCGTACCCGCCCACGATCCCGCCGATCACGTCGTCATCACTGCCGGCAAGGTCGGTGTCGACTTCGGCAAAGCCAAGCTGGACCCCGGTGTAGAAACCTGTCCAGTCCGGGCTGGCGTCGATGACCGGGGCGGCGGGGGATACCGGCGTGTCGGGCGTCGCCGGTTCTGCCGAGCCGGCGAATGCCGGCAGTGCGATGACCGAGGCGGCCGTGGCGGCGGCGGCAAGGCGAAGAGGGCTGAACATGGGTGAATTCCTTCTGTCATTTCGTGCGGTTCAAAAGCCGGGCGTGCCGGCGATGGGAATGTCGCCGGGGGCGCCCTCGGCTTGGGACAGAGGTGTCGATGGCACGGTCTTGATACAACGCGCGGGCCGGTCGCGTTACGTCAACTGGTGGTGATCGGGCGGGAGGTTTTAGCCCGCGCGCGGCCTTGACGCCGTATGTTTTTGCGCCGACGCTGAAGGTGTTGTCATCAGGAGGAGCAGAGCCGATGCGGGCCATGCGATCCGGGCGCCGGTGGGCGCGCACCGCGGCGGCAATAACATTGGCGCTATGCGCCGCCGCGGCGGCGGCGAGACAGCCGGTGACCGGTGACCTTCGCGCGTGGACAGGTGCGGATGGTGTCACGCGGCTGACGGGCCATGTCTGCGCGCCGCCCGACGTGATCGGCGCCGCGTCAAGGCCGCAATTGCAGGTGACCGGACCGGGGGGCGGCGCCGTCACGCAACTTTTCGAACTGTCGCCCGCGGACCGGCAGGCGTATCGCGTCATCGGGCAGGACTGTGCCGCAGACAGCCGGGTTTTCCTTGTCAGCCAGGTCATCGGCGCGCCGGTGCGCGATATCGGGGGTGTCACGCTGGGCGCGCGCGACGGCACGGCGCATCCGCTGCCGCTTCGCCGGGCCCGTCGGGAAACATCGCAGAAATTCGGCATCGTCTATTCGCTGGATCACTGCCTCGTTTCGGGCACGCGCCACAACGTCGCCCCGGGGCAGCCCATCTTCAACACGACGCGGATATCGCGGATGCCCGGTGGCGCGCGTGGCTGGGGCCCGGTGCGCTGGAACCACTGGATCGACAAGCCGCTGGACGGGTACTATTGCCTGACCGGCAACAAGCGGCTGGCGCGCAAGCACGCCTTTCTGCTGTCCGTGATGGGGGTCGATTTCGTCATCCTTGACATGACGAACATGGCGGTGGCCGCGACCCGGGACCGGCCCGACCGGTACAGTGACGAGTTCCGGACCAAGGTGGCCGGGCCGGTGGGCACGCTGATGGCCACGTGGCGCGACCTTGCCGCGCGGCCGCGGCCGGTGGACGTGCCGCGCATCGTGCCCTGGGCCGGGATGTTCCTCGAGACGCGGAAAACGAAGATCGCGCCGGAGCGGTCCATCGTGCGGTATCTGGTGGGGGATTTCCTGCCCGGCCTGCACGAGGCGGGGCTGGGAATGCCGGTGGACGGCAGCGGCAAGCCGCTCTTGCTGGTCAAGATGAATTACACCTATCGTTTCAACCCGAACCGAGCGGTGGAGGTGATCCGGCATTTCGGGCTCAAGCGGCATTTCACGACCCGCGCCATGTGGGCCGACCGCAAGAAGCTGGAGGCGCGCTTCGGCAACCGGCAGGAGCGCAACGCCGGGATGCGCGGCCCCGACAATTTCTGGAGCTTCCTGGAACCCTGCCGGATGTCCGACGGCCGGATCGCGACCGGGTGCCACCAGTCGGCGGGCAGCCCCGAGCAGATCAGCGTGTCGGTGGGCTATCCCAGCGATACCTTCATGAGCATCGAGCGGGAAACCCACCGGCGCCGGGGGCGCACGCTATTCCAGCAGTTCCAGAAGGTGTTTGCCGATGACGGGCGCACGCCCTTCGTCGTGCTGTCGGTCTGGAACCCGTGGACCAATCCCCGGCAATGCCCGCCCGTCAACGGCAACAATCCGAACGGCAAGGGCCCGCCGCTGGTCTGGAACGACTTTGCCAGCCACGCCGCGCGCGACTGCATCGGCGGTCTGTCCTACTATCCGGGCGGCGCGCCGGCCTTCCTTGACAATTACGACCTTGAACGATCCAAGCTGATCGAGCCGGATCGCGACTGGGGCGATTGCTACATGAGCCTCGCGCGGGACCTGATCTTTGCCGCGCGTGCCGGGCGCGATGACCTGTCGGCGGCTCAGAGGAAACGGTTTGCCGCCTGTTCCGACGACGGGTTCGACCTGCGGCGCTGAGCTCAGAGCACGCCGATATCGGCAAGGGCGGCGGACAGGCCGGCCGGCAGGGGGTCTTCGCTCTGGCGGCTGGCGGGCAGGTCGGCGGGGGCATCCTCGGGCTTGAGGTACCGCCAACCCTGGAAGGGCCGTTTGGGGGCCGTGGCCGTGCGCACGACCTCGGGGTCCAGCACGAAAGCGCAGCGACGAATGCCGTCGCCGCCGGTGACCTCGTCGAAGCGCAGCAGGCGCTGGCGGCATTGCACCAGACCCTGCACCACCCAGTAGACGGACCCGCCGTCGAGCAATTCGGCCTCGCGCCGGGGCCACATGCGGGTGATATGCCGGGGCAGGCCATCCGGCCCCTTGGCGCGGGCCGATGCCTGCCATTGAAGGAGGCTTTCGACCGTGTCAGACCCGACGCTGAGCTTCATTATGTGCAAGGCCATGACGAGAATCTCCGCTAATGCAATATAGGGTAGTGGAAATGGCGGCGGCTTCAAGCTATTGTGTCGGTCCGTCCTGCGAGGGAGTCGAAACATGAGCCGCTTTGCCGCCCCGATCGCCGAACAGATCTGGAACATGAAATACCGTTTCAAGGCGGCCGACGGAACGCCGCATGACAAGACCGTCGAGGACAGCTGGCGCCGGGTCGCCCGCGCGTTGGCCACCGTGGAGGCCGCCCCCGAGGAATGGGAGCCGAAGTTCCATGCCGCGCTGGAGGATTTCAAGTTCCTGCCCGCGGGGCGCATCACCGCCGGCGCGGGCACGCAGCGCAAGGTCACGTTGTTCAACTGTTTCGTCATGGGGACGATCCCCGATGACATGGGCGGCATTTTCGACCACCTGCGCGAGGCCGCGCTGACCATGCAGCAGGGCGGCGGGATCGGCTATGATTTCAGCACCATCCGCCCGCGCGGCGCCGACGTGAAGGGCGTGGGCGCGGATGCCAGCGGCCCGCTCAGCTTCATGGACGTGTGGGACGCGATGTGCCGCACGATCATGTCGGCCGGATCGCGCCGCGGCGCGATGATGGCCACGATGCGGTGCGACCACCCCGACATCGAGGATTTCATCGCCGTCAAGGCCGACCCGGCACGCCTGCGGATGTTCAACCTCAGCGTCCTCGTGACGGATGCCTTCATGGAGGCGGTCAAGGCCGACGGGCCGTGGGACCTGATGTTCGACGGCCGGGTGTACCACACCGTGCAGGCCCGCGACCTCTGGAACCGGATCATGCAGGCGACCTACGATTTCGCCGAGCCGGGCGTGATCTTCATCGACCGGATCAACCAGGCCAACAACCTGAACTACGTCGAGGAGATATCGGCGACGAACCCGTGCGGCGAGCAGCCGCTGCCGCCCTACGGCGCCTGCCTTCTGGGCTCGATCAACCTTGCGCGGCTGGTGCGCGACCCGTTCGATGCGGATGCGGCCCTCGACGAGGCGGCGCTCGACGATCTGGTGGCGACGGCGGTGCGGATGATGGACAATGTCGTGGATGCCTCGAACTTCCCGCTGGAAGAGCAGCGGGCCGAGGCGCGGAACAAGCGGCGGATCGGGCTGGGCGTGACCGGGCTGGCCGATGCGCTGATCATGTGCGGGCTGCGCTATGGCAGTGACGAGGCGGCGCTGAAAACGTCGCGCTGGCTGCACCGAGTGGCGCGGGCGGCCTACCTCGCCTCCGTCGAGCTGGCCAAGGAGAAGGGCGCCTTCCCGTTGTTCGACGCCGACCCCTATCTGGCCTCGGGCACGATGTTGGGCATGGACGAGGACGTGCGCGGTGCCGTGGCGCGGCACGGCATCCGCAACGCGTTGCTGACCTCGATCGCGCCGACCGGCACGATCAGCCTTTATGCCGGCAATGTCAGCAGCGGGATCGAACCGGTCTTCGCCTATTCCTACACCCGAAAGGTCCTGCAAAAGGACGGCTCGCGCACCGAGGAGGAAGTGGTGGACTATGCCGTGCAGATGTGGCGCGAGAAGATGGGCGACGCGCCGCTGCCCGAGTATTTCGTCAACGCGCAGACTCTGGCCCCGCACGAGCATGTCAAGATGCAGGCGGCGGCCCAGCGGTGGGTGGATTCGAGCATTTCCAAGACGATCAATGTGCCCGCCGACATCTCGTTCGAGGCGTTCAAGAGCGTCTACACCGAAGCATGGGACATGGGGTGCAAGGGATGTACCACCTACCGGCCGAACGAGGTGACGGGCAGCGTGCTCAGCGTCGCCGAAAGCGAGGACAAGGTCCCCGGCGAGACGCCGGATGCCGGTGCGCCCACCGATGGCGGCGAGGTCGTTTACATGTCCGAACCGCTGGACCGCCCCACGGAACTGGAGGGCGCGACCTACAAGCTGAAATGGCCCGACAGCAACCACGCGATCTACGTCACAGTGAACGACATCGTGCTGAACGGGCACCGCCGGCCCTTCGAGGTGTTCATCAACTCCAAGAACATGGAGCATTTCGCCTGGACCGTGGCGCTCACCCGGATGATTTCTGCCGTGTTCCGGCGCGGCGGCGATGTCTCCTTTGTCGTCGAGGAGTTGAAGGCGGTTTTCGACCCGCGCGGCGGGGCGTGGATGAACGGGAAATACATCCCCTCGATCCTCGCCGCGATCGGTGGCGTGCTGGAGCAGCACATGGTCTCGATCGGCTTCCTCAAGGGCGAGGGGCTGGGCCTCAAGACCGACCCGACACAATCCGTCGTCAACCTGGATGCCCCCAAGGGCCCGGCCTGCCCCGCCTGCGGCAGCTACGACATGCGCATGATAGAGGGCTGCATGACCTGCGCAAGCTGCGGCCACAGCAAGTGTTCCGGCTGAGAGGTATACATGTACCGAGAGAAACCATAATAGTGCGCAAACGAAACCGTAAGTCTGCGCAGGGGATGTCAAGGGGTTTTTGGACAAACTTGGCTGGACGGTATGCTCTGCTTTGTCAGGTTCAATCTATCGATTCTGGGCTTTTGCCTGAGCAGACTGGGCGGCCATGTCGCGGAAGAGGCGGGGCCCTACTCGTCACCATTTCTCAGAGTCGCAGGAAGCTGACCAAGACGCCGCCCGCAATACAGATAGAATGGGGCTGATAGGCATTATTTGTTGGGGCCGTCACGAACGTCGCCTATGCGCAGGGAGGGGAGTTTGCAAAGTTGCGAACCCTCGTTGCCCATCGAGACTTGACCAGTCCCATCCCGCCTTTGTGCTCAGCGAAGCGGACCTCAGCTTCGAGCCAAATTCTCGCGCTTGTCTAGATGCAACGAATGACAGCTGCTCTGGTATCGCCAAGTGCGAGCCAAATCCAAGTCACGACACCAATGACAGCGTGGGGCTTGATCATCGCCGATGAGCTTGGCTTTATTTTTATAAGCTGTTACGAAAACTAAATGAATTTGATGAGTTCGAGATGGCGGCGCGGAGCAAAAATACCTCAAGACTGGAGGCGTGGCGCGACATAGTCTCAACCAAGCCGGAACCCGAGCTTGATGAGGTCTCTGCTGGTAGAGACGCAGAACTTGCCCTGCGTTCGATGGTTTCGAACCAACTAATTTGGAAATCGGCGAGCATCTTCCATTCGAAGCGGGTCCCAACCAATACACGCACGCCAAAGCGGGGCCGCTACGAAATTGACCTAGTCGTGCTTTCGCACAAACAGATTAGTGCAATCGAAATCAAGAATTGGTCTGGCTCAGTGCGTATGGCTGGCTCTTCGTGGATTCAGGAACGGCGGAATGGCCAAAAAATAATCCACGAAAATCCCCTACGCAAAAATCAGCAAAAGCTCGAGAGCCTGTGTGCATACCTTGAGTCGCAGGACATCCGTGTCCCAGAGACCCGAATATGTAGAGTGATTCTCTGGAACCGAAATCTAAGCATACCATCAGAGGCTGCGAGTCGCGAAGAAATTGTCATGCGTCATCAACTTGAAAGGTTCTTGAGCCACCAAAAGGCATCCGGCTTTGGCGAACGGATCATGATGTCTGTGCTCAAACTATGTCTTGAACAAGAAGCCAGCCGGATTGCTTCGGAGGGCTTTTTTGGTTCTATTCCAACACACGATTTCGACGAGGCAACCAATGCAGTCTCGCGCCTTGAGACTTTCGATAAGCTTGAGCTCTATGGGGGGCGAGTTCTTTCTGGCGACACGCTTAAGCTGAAGGCAAACGGGCAATCACTTTCGCTCAAGGACTTACCGAGTGGCACGAGAATTAGCGTAAAGTGTAGGAGAAATAAAATATTCCTTTTCTTTTCTGCCCTGTTTGGTTCGTCACCTCTGATTTCGTTATCCGAGCCATTCCATTCAGTTTCTGCTTCGTCCCGCGACAGTGTCTTGTTTCACGCGGCTGGCCACGAAAAGCCTGAAGAATTTGAGCTTTCGCGCATCGTTAGCATGACCCGGGGTTGATAGTAGCCCATTCTCGCAACTCGCTCCAACAGCAATAACTGAAGCTCGCCGGACGGCCATTTTGTCCCGTGTTCTGGACCTTCGCATTGTGCGCAGGCCCTGTGATTGGTTCATCTGCTACTGGCCGCAGTCGTTGCAAGGCCGCACCACTTAATTACTCGCTAGAAAGATCTTTCAGCGTGAAGTTCTGCATATCCTCGGATTTCCGCTCCAAGGCGTTGGTAAGGTGAACACGGACAACATCTCGATTCTCATCAATCATCGAGCGAAGGTCCGCCTCGAAGTCTTCACGGTTGAAATACTCATCGATCGAGACGACAGCCGCGTCTACAGCGAACCACGATGCAGCACCGCCAATGGCCCCGCCGACCGCGGCTCCGACTGGTCCGCCCCACGATCCAGCCAGCGCACCGAGCCCCGCTCCGCCCAATATCCCTGTACCCTTTGCGACGCCCTTTCCAGCTGCCTTTGCTGCAACTCTGGTTGCGACTTTCGCAGCAATAGCGGCAGACACTGCTTTGATTGAAGCGGCGCCACCGACAGTGGCCATGACTGTTGCAACCGGTACCGTCACTCGCGATCGGGCGAGAGTATCTTCGATGGACCGCTGAGTGATTGGCGCAAGTGGAGCGTCGGATAGATCGGAGGGAATCTCATTTTCCAGCTCCTGCATCAGGGCCTTGCGGAACTCATCCGAGAATCTCTCATCAAGTGTGCTTGTCACTTCATTAAGTCTGTCGTCGAAGCCATCGTAAAGCCTGTCCTCAATTGCACTGGCTGCGGTGCCGCGCGCTGCGCCGACCAATTCGGTGTACTCACCAAGTACGGTATAGTGGAAATCAGCATAACTTGATATGCCTCCATAGACAGGCGCGTATAGCTCGTCGAGTAATGGGTCGATTTCATTTAATGTCTGGTCGCCGGCAGTTCTGGCCGTACGTTCAAAAACTTCTTGGAGCGTGCTTTGCTCGATCTCAACCTCTTGTGGCGCGACTTCTTCCGCTACAGGCGGCGGATCATCTCGTACTTCACTCGTCGATTGATCTGATCTCAGCAGACCGATGGCGACCAAGCCAAGCGAGGCCACGGCCAAGAAGATAATTGTGCCCCAGAAGAAGCGAGCGAATAGTATTTTTTGTTTATCTTCCTTCTGGACCTCTTGTTTCCTTTTATTAGGGTCTTTGTAATCAGTCATCTGTCATGCCTTCCGCGCCGTCGGGCTGCCGGCAAGCCCGTTTTTCAATGTGATGCCTGTAGAAGCTAGCTGCACCGACTGAACTCGTCGAAGCGACTATGCATATGAGTGCGCTGTGTGCTGCGAACAGCGCTCCTGGCGCCATTGTCCCTTCGAAGCGGGATGCGAGCCAAAGCTTGGTAGAATCGATAAGCTGAAATGCCGAGATAGCCTCGTTCAAAATATCATTTCGACGCGGAAGTTGCCCAAGGGCCAGGGACATTGCCTCGTCGAAACCCAGTCGGATGTAGCCAGGTCGCTCAACGACCGACCATTCGAAAAACGCGTACGGAACGACAAACAACGTGGATACTAAGAAGACGGCTGTCGTCGCGCTGAACCAAGAAAGCGCGAGCGGGCGTATATGGGTTTTAAATATCCCGACCAAGCTCGAGTAAACTAGGGTGGCGGCGGCGACGATTACAAGGAGAGCCGCGATTTGAATAGGTGTTGCAAGGAGCGTGTGCACAGCAACCATCGACAAAGAGAAAGTTGAAATGAAAAAGGCAGCAAGTGCCGAGATGAATGTCCCAGTCAGCAGCCCGAGCAGGCTTGAATCCGTTCGTATAGTGGAAAGGACTATGGATCGCCGTCTATCAAGAGAATTTTGAAAGGTTCCAAGAAATACAAATAGAAAGATAGGGATTAAAGATAACACCGTCCAAGGTGACAGAGGGTATGAAGTTCTCCAGAAGACAATGGATATACCGAACAATAACGTGATCGAAAAACAACCTTTCATTGGCATTCGGGTGTTTGGCACCCCTCCTTGTAGGTTAGATTCTCTGTTGGGTCCATCAACGGCTCGATCTCGATCATCAAAGAGTGCCCTGTCTGCCGAAATCGATCAATGGTTCTTCCTCAGCTGATCCGGAACACGGCGGCTTGATGGACGGCGGAGGCTCTCGCTTTCTTTGGTTAAGCAGTCTGGCGGTGTCGCAAGCATGCCTTTCGATGATCTTGGAGCAGGGCATCCTATAACCTCAGGTCAGTCTGAAATGATCAGTTGAGCCGACCTTAGTATGCGGCGAGCGAGCGGCAGGAAGGCTGCGCATCGTACCAGTTCGCGGGCCTCGCGGCGAAGGGCAGCTATCGCAAATTCGAGCTAAGGGCCTTGGGTCCGCTTTGGGGCTGGCAGCGGTCATTGGACATTTTCACTCAGAAAAGTTGTCTTATAATCCCGAGCGTGGGTTCAACTGGGTTTGTCGCCGTCGGCCGCGTCGGC
>NZ_JBKOTX010000189.1:0-10526 GCF_047086965.1 Roseovarius halophilus (ex Wu et al. 2025)
CTGGGACGACAGCCCGGCGGCGCGCGATCGCGCCGTCGAGGCCGGCATCGAAACGCGCGATCTGACGCGCGCCGGCATGTTCGATGACGTGGCCTGCCTGTGCGTCAGCCCGGGAATACCGCATCTCTACCCCGCGCCGAACCGCGTGGTCGCCGCCGCGCTCGAGGCCGGCGTGCCCGTCGACAACGACATCGGCCTGTTCTTCCGCGCGCTGGCGCGGTCGGGCTGGGCCGCGCATGACGTGGTGCCGCGCGTCGTGGCGGTAACGGGCAGCAACGGCAAGTCAACCACCGCCGCGCTCATTGATCACGTCTTGCGCGAGGCCGGAAAGGACGTGCAGCTCGCGGGGAATATCGGGCGCGGCGTGCTGGATATCGACCCGCCCGGGGATGGTGGCGTGGTGGTTCTGGAACTGTCGAGCTATCAGACCGAGCTCGCCCGCGCGCTGACGCCGGACGTGGCCGTCTTCACGAACCTGTCCGCCGATCACCTCGACCGGCACGGCGGCCTCGGCGGTTATTTCGCCGCCAAGCGGCGGCTCTTTGCCGAAGGCGGCCCCGACCGCGCCGTGATCGGCGTGGACGAGAGCGAAGGCCTTTTCCTCGCGGGCCAGATGGCCGAGGGCCGCGCCGACGACCGCGTGATCCGCGTGTCGGTCACTCGGAAGCTGGCCGGGCCGGGCTGGGGCGTTTTCGCGCGCAAGGGATTCCTGAGCGAATATCGCAAGGGCAAGCAGCTGGGCGCGATCGACCTGCGGCAGGTTAAAGGGCTGCCGGGGGCGCACAATCATCAGAACGCCTGCGCGGCCTATGCCGCGTGCCGCACGTTCGGCCTTGCGCCGCGGGTGATCGAACGCGCCTTCCACAGCTTCGCCGGATTGCCGCACCGCAGCCAGATCGTCGCCGAGAAGGACGGCGTGACGATCGTCAATGACAGCAAGGCCACCAACGTGGACAGTGCGCTGCGGGCGCTCTGCGCGTTCGGGCGCATCCGCTGGATCTGCGGCGGCTTGCAGAAGGACGGTGGGCTGGCCGGGCTGGCACCCGGCCTTGGCAATGTCGTCAAGGCGTACGTGATCGGACGCGAGGCAGAGGGCTTCGCCCTCGACCTGGACGGTGTGGATACCGAGATCTGCACGACGATGGACCGGGCCGTGGCCCGGGCCCTGGCCGACGCCGAGCCGGGCGACACGGTGCTGCTGGCGCCGGCGGCGGCCAGTTTCGACCAGTACGACAATTTCGAAACGCGCGGGGAGCATTTCATGACCGAGGTGCGATCCCGTCTTTGACGGGGCGGGGGGGACGGGCGCTTTCACCGGGGGCGAGCGCCGTCCGCGGTCTTCTTCTCGGTCCAAATACCCCGGTCCGGACGGGGCAGGCCCGCGCCGGCCTCACCCATCTCGCGCGATCGCCTGCGCCGCGGCCCAGCCCGACGACCACGCCCATTGGAAATTGTAGCCGCCGAGCCAGCCGGTCACGTCCACCGCCTCGCCGATGAAGTAGAGGCCGGGCAGGTGTCGCGACATCATCGTCTTCGAGTACAGCCCCGCCGTGTCCACGCCGCC
Source organism: Roseovarius halophilus (ex Wu et al. 2025) (assembly GCF_047086965.1). Lineage (NCBI taxonomy): Bacteria > Pseudomonadati > Pseudomonadota > Alphaproteobacteria > Rhodobacterales > Roseobacteraceae > Roseovarius > Roseovarius halophilus (ex Wu et al. 2025). The sequence goes on from NZ_JBKOTX010000189.1 coordinate 1,565, forward strand.
CAGCGTGACCTCGGCGGTCCGGTACCCCTCGGACCCGGTCGGTTTCAGTCGCCAGCTCTGCAGGTCGGCGCTGATGGCCGCCAGCCGCGCATCACTCTGATCGGCAAGGTTGCCCGAAAGGCCGAGCCGTGGGGCGAGGTGATCCACCAGCCGCGCGGGGATGTGCCGGCCCAGTTCGGTGGTGAGCTTGCGCCGACCTGTCTGGGCACGCACCGTACGCAATGTGGCTGCAAGATCCGTGCCCGGGGCGAGGTCCAGCGTGATTTCCTCCCCCTCGCGCCAATAGGACGACAGTTGCAGGATGGCCGGGCCGGACAGGCCGCGATGGGTGAAAAGCGCGCCTTCCTCGAAGCGGGCGCGCGGATTGCCGGCGCTTACCGGCAGGGCCGTTCCCGACAGCGCCGCGAACGGCTGGTCAGAAAACGTGAGCGGCACGAGCGCCGGGCGTGTTTCGGTCAGGTCGTGGCCGAACTGGCGCGCGATGTCATAGGCAAGGCCCGTGGCGCCCATCTTGGGGATCGACTTCCCGCCGGTGGCGACCACGAGGGTGCGCGCGTTCACGTCGACGCGCTGGCCCTCGCGATCGAGCGTGGCCCGGAAGCATGTCCCGTCATGCGACAGATCGGCCATCGCGGTCCGCAGCCAGAGATCCGCGCCGGCGGCGGTCAGTTCGTCACGCAGGACGCGGATGATGCGCGGCGATTTCTCGTCGCAGAACAGCTGGCCCAGCGTTTTCTCGTGCCACGTCACGCCGTGGCGGGCCAGCAGGTCGAGGAAATCCCACTGCGTGTAGCGCGACAGGGCCGATTTGCAGAAATGCGGATTGCCCGAGATGAAGTTGCCGGGGCCGGCGTGCAGGTTGGTGAAGTTGCACCGCCCGCCGCCCGAGATCCGGATCTTCTCGCCGGGGTTGCGGGCGTGGTCGATGACGAGTGTCCGGCCGCCGGCATGGGCGGCGCACATCATGCCGGCGGCCCCGGCGCCAAGGATGAGGGTGTCCAGCTGCATGGGCACCCGTTGCCCGAAGGTCGCGGCGCGGTCAAGCCGGTGCGGCGGGCGCCTGCCCGGACGCCGCGCTGCGAGAATGCTTTCCAGCGGGGACCCTTCCTGCTAGACTGGACACAAGACCCCGAAAACGGGGCGATGGCAGAGGCAGCGATCGGCGGTTCGCATGACAGAGATGGTATATGGCTCGGTCCCGGTTCGGGATGGTGAGCCCGTTATCCCCAAATGGTGGCGCACGATCGACAAGTGGTCGATTTCCTGTGTCCTGATTCTTTTCGGCATCGGCATCCTGCTGGGGCTTGCGGCCTCGCCGCCGCTGGCCGAGAAGAACGGTTTCGCACCGTTTCATTACGTCCAGCGGCAGGCGGTTTTCGGCGCGCTGGCGCTGACCGCGATGTTCCTCACGTCCATGATGAGCCCGCGACTGGTGCGCCGGCTTGCCGTGATCGGCTTTGCTGTTGCCTTCGTGGCGCTCGCGCTTCTGCCTGTATTCGGTACCGATTTCGGCAAGGGCGCCGTCAGGTGGTACAGCCTCGGCTTCGGCTCGATCCAGCCGTCGGAGTTTCTCAAGCCCGGTTTCGTCGTGGTCGTTGCATGGATGATGGCCGCCAGCCAGGAAATCAACGGCCCGCCGGGCAAAAGCTGGTCCTTCGGGCTGGCGTTGCTGATCGTGGCGATGCTGGCACTTCAGCCTGACTTCGGGCAGGCTTGCCTCGTGCTTTTCGCGTGGGGCGTGATGTATTTCGTGGGCGGTGCCCGCATCGAGTTGCTCGTGGTGATGGCCGGGCTCGTGATCGCGGCGGGCACGGTTGCGTATGCCAATTCAGAGCACTTCGCGCGCCGCATCGACGGGTTTCTCAGTCCCGAACTGGACCCGACGACGCAGCTCGGTTTCGCCACGAACGCGATCCGGGAAGGCGGATTTTTCGGCGTGGGTGTCGGCGAGGGTCAGGTCAAGTGGAGCCTGCCGGACGCGCACACGGATTTCATCATCGCCGTGGCCGCCGAGGAATACGGTCTTGTGCTGGTCCTGTGCATCATCGCGCTTTATGCCGGGATCGTGGTGCGGTCGCTGTTCCGGCTCATTCGTGAACGCGACACGTTCATCCGTCTGGCCGGGGCCGGGCTCGTGGCGATGTTCGGGGTTCAGGCGATGATCAACATGGGCGTCGCGGTGCGCCTGCTGCCGGCCAAGGGCATGACCCTGCCTTTCGTCAGCTACGGCGGGTCGTCGCTGATCGCGGGCGGGATCGCCCTGGGCATGATACTGGCATTCACCCGCACGCGCCCGCAGGGCGAGATTGGCGACATACTGCGCGGCCGCGGGCGCTAGGGCGGTCACGCGCTGTCGCGCCATGCAACGGAGGTCCGGATGGCGGAAAAGCAACCTCTTCTGATCGTCGCCGCGGGGGGCACCGGCGGGCACATGTTCCCCGCGCAGGCGCTGGCCGAGGTGATGTTGCGGCGCGGCTGGCGGGTGAGGCTGTCCACCGACGCGCGGGGCGCGCGCTATACCGGCGGGTTTCCCCACTCGGTCGCCATCGAGCAGGTCGCGAGCGCGACCTTCGCGCGCGGTGGCATCATCAACAAGTTTCTTGCCCCGTTCCATATCCTCGGCGGTGTGCTGGGGGCGGCGGTGCGCATGATCCGCGACAGGCCGGACGCGGTCGTGGGGTTCGGCGGCTACCCGACGATCCCGGCTCTCGGTGCCGCGTGGCTGTTGCGCCTGCCGCGCATGATCCACGAGCAGAACGGCGTTCTGGGCCGGGTGAACCGGCTTTTCGCGGGGCGCGTGGATGCGGTGGCCTGCGGCACTTGGCCGACGGATCTGCCCGACGGGGTGGCGGGCGTGCATGTGGGCAACCCGGTGCGCGCGGCCGTGCTGGAGCGGGCCGGGGCCGCCTACATTCCCCCGGGGGACTACCCGATGTCGATCCTCGTGATCGGGGGAAGCCAAGGGGCGCGCATTCTCAGCGACGTGGTGCCCGGCGCGATCGCGGCATTGCCGGCGAAGGTGCGTGAACGGCTCAGGGTGAGCCACCAGGCAAGGCCCGAGGATGCCGACCGCGTCGCGGCCGCGTATGCCGAGGCGGGTATTGACGCCGAGGTCCAGCCGTTTTTCCGGGACGTGCCGCGCCGGCTTTCGGAGGCGCAACTGGTGATCAGCCGCGCCGGGGCCAGCAGCGTCGCCGACATGAGCGTGATCGGGCGCCCGGCGATCCTGATTCCCTACGCGGCGGCGACAGGTGATCACCAGAGCGCGAATGCGCGCGGTCTGGCCGAGGCGGGGGGCGCGATCGTCATTCCCGAGTCGCGGCTTGAAGTCGCCACGCTTTCGGCGCAGATAGCGTCGGTCATGACAAACCCGGACGCGGCCCAGCAAATGGCGCAGGCGGCGCTTGGCTGTGGTATGCCCAACGCGCAAGGCAACCTCGCAGACATGGTGGTCGACCTTGCCGGGAGGGACGGAACTTGAGGGATCTCGATGTGGAAGGAGCCAGGGCGATGACATCGGTGACCAAGCTGCCGGGCGATGTGGGCGCGATACATTTCGTGGGCATCGGCGGCATCGGCATGTCGGGCATCGCCGAGGTGCTGCTCGATCACGGCTACACGGTGCAGGGCAGTGACGTGAAATCGACGCCCATCACCGAGCGGCTGGCGGGAATGGGCGTGCCGGTATTCGTGGGTCAGAAAGCCAAGAACCTGACCGGCGCCGAGGTTGTCGTGATCTCGTCGGCGATCAAGCCCGGCAACCCGGAGCTGGACGAGGCGCGACGGCGCGGCCTGCCGGTGGTGCGCCGGGCCGAGATGCTGGCGGAACTGATGCGGTTGAAATCCAACGTGGCGGTGGCCGGCACGCATGGCAAGACGACGACGACGACGATGGTCGCCGCGTTGCTGGATGCGGGGCGGTTCGACCCGACGGTGATCAACGGCGGCATCATCCATGCCTATGGCTCGAACGCGCGTGTCGGGCAGGGCGAATGGATGGTCGTCGAGGCCGACGAAAGCGACGGCACGTTCAACCGGCTGCCGGCGACCATCGCGATCGTCACCAATATCGACCCCGAGCACATGGAGCACTGGGGCACGGAGGAAAACCTGCATCGCGGGTTCTACGATTTCGTCTCGAAAATCCCTTTCTACGGGCTGGCCGTGTGCTGCACCGACGATCCGGACGTGCAGGCGCTGGTTGCCAAGCTCACCGATCGTCGTGTCGTTACCTACGGTTTCAACGCGCAGGCCGACATTCGCGCGATCAACCTGCGGTACGACAAGGGGATCGCGCATTTCGACATTGTCCTTCGCGCCGAGGACAAGGTCATCGAGGGATGCAGCCTGCCCATGCCGGGGGATCACAACATCGCCAACGCGCTCGGCGCCGTCGCGGTTGCCCGGCACCTTGGCATGAGCCGCGCGGGCATCCGCGACGCGCTGGCCAATTTCGGCGGCGTGAACCGGCGCTTCACCCGTGTCGGCGAGGCGGGCGGCGTGACCGTGATCGACGATTACGGCCACCACCCGACCGAGATCGCCGCCGTGCTTCGCGCGGCGCGCCAGGCCAGCGAAGGGCGGGTCATCGCCGTGCATCAGCCGCACCGCTACACGCGCCTGCACCATCATTTCGATGATTTCTGCGCCTGTTTCAACGAGGCCGACGTGGTGGCGATTGCCGAAGTCTATGCCGCGGGCGAGGACCCCATCGAGGGGGCCACGCGGGATGATCTGGTTGCCGGGCTGATCCGCGCGGGCCACCGTGACGCGCGTGCCATCCATGACGAGGATGATCTTGAAAAGCTGGTGCGCGAACACGCCGAGCCGGGGGACATCGTAGTGTGCCTCGGGGCCGGCACGATCAGCGGCTGGGCCAACAACCTGCCCGGACGTTTGCAACGCAAGGCATGACGGGGCGACGATGGCAAGGACAACCCGTCTTCTATAATGTACCTGGTACCGGCTTCGCCCGCGCGAAGCCGCTGCAATGAGCGGAGGGGACAATGGCTGACGCGCTCAAGCGCCGTATCGGGCTGGGTCTGCTGACGGCCTACGGCGTGGGCGTCATGGTGGGCGCGGGCATTTACGTGCTCGTCGGGGCCGTCGCCGCCGATGCGGGGGTTTGGGCGCCGTTGTCGTTTCTGGTGGCCGGGCTCATCGCGGCGCCGACCGCGCTCAGCTACGCGGAATTCTCGACCCGCCTGCCGGAAGCGGCGGGCGAGGCGATCTTCGTGGCCAAGGGGCTGCGCGTGCCGATGCTGGCCTTGCTGGTGGGGCTTGCCATCGTTGCGGCGGGCACCGTGTCGGCGGCGGCGGTTTTGCGCGGCGGTGCCGGTTACCTGATCTCGGCCGTCGATCTGCCGTTTGCGCCCACCGTGCTGGTGATGGGCCTCGCGCTGCTGGCGGTCGCGGTGATCGGGGTACTGGAAAGCCTGGCGGTGGCCGCGGTTTTCACCGCGATCGAGGTGCTGGGGCTGGCACTGGTCATCTTTGCCGGTTTCAGCGGAGACGCGGCGCCCGATTTCAATGTGCCCGCGGAAGTGGTCTGGCCCGGTGTCGCGGCGGGGGCCGTCCTTGCCTTCTTTGCCTTCATCGGTTTCGAGGACATCGTGAACATGGCCGAGGAAGTGCGCGAGCCAAACAAGACCCTGCCGCGGGCCATCCTCCTGTCGCTGGTCATCACCAGCCTGCTTTACGCGCTGGTCTCTTTCGCTGCGGTTCGGGCGGTGCCGCTCGATCGGTTGGGAACCAGCGAACAACCGCTCGCGCTTGTCTGGCAGGAAGCGCGGGGCGGATCGGCCGCCTTCCTGTCCCTGATCGCCGTGGCGGCGGCGCTGAACGGTGTGCTGGCGCAGATCGTCATGGCCTCGCGCGTGTTGTTCGGGATAGGCAAGCGCACGGAATCATTAAATATTTTCCATCACGCGCATCCGCGTTTCGGAACCCCCGTGCTGGCCACGCTGTTGATCGGGGCCCTGGTCATCGTCGGTGCGCTGGCCTTGCCCGTGGCAAATCTGGCCGAAGTGACGTCAACGATCCTGCTGTCCGTTTTCGTGCTGGTCAACGGAGCGCTGATCGGGATGAAGCGCCGCGAGCCCGAGGCGCCGTTTCGCGTGCCGATGGTCGTGCCCGTTGTTGGCCTGCTTGCCGCGCTTGCCGCGCTGGCCGTGAATTTTGGCGTGACTTCATGAACTTGTCCTTGATCCTTGCGTGTCTCTGGGCGATCGGGGCCAACGTGCTGGCGATGATCCCGTCGCGTGACAACCACTGGCGCCGGGCGGTTGTCCTGATCGTGATCGGTGTGCCGCTGCTGGGGTTCCTGACGTGGCAGAACGGGCCATGGATCGGGCTGGCCGGGCTGCTGGCCGGGATGAGCGTGTTGCGCTGGCCGGTGATCCACCTTGGCCGATGGTTGAGGACACGGTTACGGGGATGAGGCCCGGCATCGCGTCGGGATCGCGACGGTGCCGGTGCCGCGGACGGTCGCGGTCCACGCGGCCCTTTACCTTGCGGTCGCCAGAGGGCACAAGCCTGCCATGACCGACCTTCCCGCCCCGAGGGGCAAGCTGACCCCGAACCGCCCGCTTTCCGAGCTCACGTGGCTGCGTGTCGGCGGACCGGCGGACTGGTTGTTCCAGCCCGCCGACACGCAGGACCTTGCCGATTTCTTGCGGGCGCTGGACCCGTCCGTGCCGGTGTTTCCGATGGGGGTCGGCAGCAACCTGATCGTGCGTGACGGCGGGGTGCGCGCCGTGGTGATCCGCCTTGGCCGGGGCTTCAACCATATCCGTATCGAGGGCCGTCGCGTTACGGCCGGGGCGGCGGCGCTGGATGCGCACGTGGCGCGCCAGGCGGCCGCGGCGGGGGTTGACCTGACCTTCCTTCGGACCATCCCCGGCGCGATCGGCGGCGCGGTGCGGATGAACGCGGGCTGCTATGGCAGCTACACCGCCGATGCCTTCGTCGAGGCGACGGCCGTCACCCGGGCCGGCGAAGTCGTCACGCTAACCGCGGCAGACCTGAATTTCCGTTACCGCCAGACGGACCTGCCCGAGGGCTGGGTGATCACGGAGGCCGTCTTCGACGGGGTGCCGGGCGATCCGGCGGCGCTGGAGGCGAAGATGGCGGCGCAGCTTGCCAAGCGCGACGCCACGCAGCCCACGAAGGAGCGCACGGCGGGCAGCACGTTCCGCAACCCGGCCGGCTACAGCAGTACCGGCCGTGCCGATGACGCCCATGACCTGAAGGCGTGGAAGGTGATCGACGCGGCGGGGATGCGCGGCGCGACGATGGGCGGCGCCCGGATGAGCCCGAAACATCCCAATTTCCTGATCAATACCGGCGGCGCCACCGCCGCCGAGCTGGAAGGGCTGGGCGAGGAGGTGCGAAAAAAGGTTTTCCAAGACAGCGGATTGGAGTTACATTGGGAAATCATGAGGGTCGGCGAACCGACCCCCTGACGCCAAGGCAGGCGTGATAACGACAGCGGCCGGAAAACGGCGCGGGACATTGAGGCAAATGGCGGTTCGGACGAGCAGTGGAACCCCTGTTGTCGCGGTATTGATGGGTGGCCCCTCGGCGGAGCGCGAGGTGTCGCTTTCATCCGGGCGCGAATGCGCCGCGGCATTGAGGGAAGCGGGCTACGAGGTGGTCGAGGTCGATGCCGGCCACGACCTTGCCGCGCGTCTGGACGCGTTGAACCCGGATGTCGCCTTCAACGCGTTGCATGGCCGCTGGGGCGAGGACGGCTGCGTTCAGGGACTGCTGGAATGGATGCGCGTGCCCTACACGCATTCGGGTGTTCTTGCCTCGGCCCTCGCGATGGACAAGCAGAAGACCAAGGCGGCCTATCGCGCGGCCGGCCTGCCGGTGGTGGACAGCGTCATCGCCACCCGCGAGGAGGTCTGCGCGCAGCACGTCATGGCGCCGCCCTACGTGGCCAAGCCCAACAACGAGGGATCGTCGGTCGGGGTCTATCTCGTGCACGAGGCGGCGAACGGCCCGCCGCGGCTGGACGACGACATGCCGGCGACCGTCATGGTCGAGGCCTTTGCCCCGGGCCGGGAATTGACCACGACGGTGATGGGGGACCGTGCGCTGACCGTCACGGACATCATCACCGAGGGCTGGTACGACTACCATGCGAAATACACCGAGGGCGGGTCGCGCCATGACGTGCCCGCGCGGCTGCCCGGTGACATCTTCAACGCCTGTCTCGATTACGCCCGTCGGGCGCATGACGTGCTGGGATGCCGCGGCGTGAGCCGGACAGATTTCCGTTGGGACGAGGCGCGCGGCCTTGCCGGGCTGGTCCTGCTGGAAACGAATACGCAGCCGGGCATGACGCCCACGTCGCTGTCGCCCGAGCAGGCAGCCGAGGCGGGGATCGGATTTCCCGAATTGTGCCGGTGGATGGTGGAGGACGCGTCATGCAACAGGTAGGCCCCAAGGCCGACCCGGCGCCGTCGCGCCTGCGTTTCCGGTTGGAGCGGTTGATGCTGACACCGCTGTTCCGGCTGTTGTTGCGCGCGGGGCTGCCTTTCGCCGCCGTTTTCCTGCTCGGCGCGGCATGGCTGTCCGACGAGGCGCGACAGGAGCGGTTGCTGCTGGCGGTGTCGGAATTGCGCCAGACGGTCGAGACGCGGCCGGAATTCATGGTCAGGCTGCTGGAGGTCGAGGGCGCGAGCGCACCGATCGAGGAGGAGATACGCGAGATATTTCCCTACGAGTTCCCGGTGAGTTCCTTCGACATGGACCTCGACGCCCTGCAGGAGACGGTGGCCGGGCTGGCGCCCGTGGTGTCGGCCAGCCTGCGCATCCGGCAGGGCGGGGTGCTGGTGGCCGAGATCGAGGAGCGCGATGCTGAGCGGATGCAGCGGCTGGCGGGATTCCCGGGCGAACCCGGCGAACTGGTTCGGCAACAGCCGGTCCACGCCCATCGAGGAAACGGCACCGGGAA
>NZ_JBKOTX010000190.1:0-10504 GCF_047086965.1 Roseovarius halophilus (ex Wu et al. 2025)
ACACCGCGCCGGGCGGCACGGCGGCCACCTACACGGCGGCCGGGTTCGTGCGGCGCGGGCTGGCGGCGGCGGGTTTTGACGTTGCCCGGCGGCCGGGCTATGGCCGCAAGCGGCACATGACAACCGCGGTGAAAGGCCCTGCATGACGGAACAGAACACGCGCCTTGGCATCATGCTGATGGTGGTCACCACCTTCGTCTTCGCGGTGCAGGACGGTATCTCGCGCCATCTGGCGGGCGAATACAACGTGCTGATGGTTGTGATGATCCGCTACTGGTTCTTCGCGGCCTTCGTCATTTCGCTGGCCATGCGGCAGGCGGGGGGCGCGCGCGCGGCGATGGCCACCCGGCAGCCCTTGGTTCAGGGGTTCCGTGCGGTTCTGCTGGTGGCCGAGATCTGCGTCATGATCTACGGGTTCACCCTGTTGGGGCTGGTCGAGGCGCATGCCGTCTTTGCCTGTTACCCGCTGCTGATCGCCGCGCTGTCCGGTCCCGTGCTGGGCGAATACGTGGGCTGGCGGCGCTGGGCGGCGATCGGCGTGGGGTTCATCGGGGTGATCGTGATCCTTGAACCGGGTTTCGGTATTTTCGACCCGGCCGCCGTGGTGCCCTTGATGGCGGCGTCGATGTTCGCGCTTTACGGGCTGCTGACGCGGTTTGTGGCCCGGCTGGACAGTGCCGCGACCAGCTTTTTCTGGACCGGCACGGTCGGATCGGTCGCGATGACCGCGGTCGGCCTGTGGTTCTGGGAACCGATGACCGGCCCGGACTGGGGCTGGATGGCCGCGCTGTGCGTGACCGGCGCGCTGGGGCATTACACGCTGATCAAGTGCTACGAGGTGGCCGAGGCCAGCTCGGTCCAGCCCTTCGCCTATCTGCAACTGGTCTTTGGCAGCGCGATCGGCGTTCTGGTCTTTTCCGAGACGATCCGGATCAACGTGGCGCTGGGCGCGGCGATGATCGTGGGGGCGGGGCTGTTCACCCTGTGGCGGCAGCGCCAGACGGGTTAGCCCGCGCCAGTGACGCGCCCGCCGCCGGGCGCGTCTTGCTGTCATTGGTTTCGCGAGAGCGCGGCAGCCGGGCCCGCGATATACCTATTCGCAGCGGCTCTGGGCCTCGTCCAGCGCGGCGGTGAACCCGAGCAGGGAAAAGGTGTCCTTGGTCGTGGTGCCGCGGGTCGAGCGCGCGGTCAGCACGGCGTCGATCCCGCCTTTCATGGCTTCGATCATCCGGGCGTCATCCTCGGTGCTGGCGGGCCAGGCCCATTCGCCCTCGGTGAACATCTCGAACTCGTCGTCGCCGATGCTGACATTGACGGTGGACCCCTCGGCGAAGGGATAGCCGCCCGTGAACGTCACCTGCCCGTCGACCCCGGCCTCGGGCCGGTAGAATGCCATCAGCAGGATATCGCCGCGGCGCACGGCAACGACACGATCATCGCGCGTGTTGACCGTTTCGGTCGGCGCGGACACGACCCAGCATTCACGCGGATCCGTGTCCTCGAAGACGCTCCAGGCGGTCTTGGCCGCGACCTGGTTGGTGCTTTCTTCCTGCGCGGTTGCGGCCCCGCCTGCCACCATCGCCGCGACGGCGATGGCCAGACCGCATGCAAAACGTGATACCATCTGTCCAGCCTCCAAGCTGTCCTCAGCCTCAATTTCGTGGGCCGCGGGCACCTGTTTTCAAGTTTCTTCCGTGGCGCGGCCGTTTTCTTCTCGACAGTGCAATATTAGACTGAAAGACGCGAGAGTTGAAAGGTGCAATTGGCGAAATTCCGCACATGCACGACGTGGAGACCGACGATGACACAGCCTGTCCCCCTAACGGAAATCTGGCGCGGCCCGATGGCCGAAAGTGTGCATCTGGGACATGCCGTGATCTGTGATGACACCGGGACCGTCATCGAGGCGTGGGGGGACCCGGCGGCGCAGGTCTATCCGCGCAGTTCGGCCAAGATGGTGCAGGCGCTGCCGCTGGTCGAGAGCGGTGCGGCCGACGCCCATGGCCTGACCGCGGCGCAGCTGGCGCTGGCCTGCGCGTCGCACCAGGGGGCGGCCATCCACACCGACCCGGTGGCGGCGTGGCTGGCCGGGCTGGGGTTGGCGGATGACGATTTCCGCTGCGGTCCGCAGATGCCCAAGGACAGGGCGGCCTTCAATGACATGATCCGCAACGACGCCGCGCCATGCCAGGTGCACAACAATTGCTCGGGCAAGCATGCGGGCTTTCTGACCCTGTCTCGGCACCTGCGCGCCGGCGCGGACTACGTGGACCCCGATCACCCGGTGCAGCAGGCATGCCTGCAGGCCTTCGAGGAGGTGACGGGGGAGGACAGCCCCGGTTTCGGGATCGACGGTTGTTCGGCGCCGAACTTCATGACGACGATGCACGGGATGGCGCGGGCCATGGCCCGGTTCGCCGCCGCCGAGGAGGGCGCGGATCCGCGCCAGACGGCGATGGTGCGGTTGTGGCAAGCCATGGTGGCGCATCCCGAACTGGTGGCCGGGGAAAAGCGCGCCTGTACCGAGCTGATGCGCGCCTGCAAGGAACCGGTGGCGCTCAAGACCGGGGCGGAGGGGTATTTCGTGGCCATCGCGCCGACCCGCAGGCTGGGCGTGGCGTTGAAGGTGGCCGATGGCGCGACACGGGCGGCCAACTGTACCATCGCGGCGCTCCTGGTCCGGCTGGGGCTGCTGGATGCCGACCACCCGGCGACCCGGCGTTTCATGAACGCGCCGATCCTCAGCCGGCGCGGGATCGAAACCGGGATGATTCGTCCCGTCCCCGGGCTGAGCTGACCCGGCAGCGCGGACGCAGTGGCCGGGCGTGCCCCCGCCCCGCGCGCCCTGCCATGCCGGGCTGTCACGCCCCGGCGAAGTCGTCGCGCCCGTATCCCTGCAGGAAAAGCAGCGCCGTGAGGTCGCCATGGTTGATGCGGACCTCGCATTCGGACGCGACGGAGGGTTTCGCGTGCAGCGCCACGCCGGTGCCCGCGCGGCCCAGCATCCCGAGGTCGTTCGCGCCGTCGCCCACCGCGATCACGTCGCTTTCGTCGATCCCGAGACGCGCGGTGACGTCTGCCAGTGTCTGTATCTTCGCCTCGCGCCCCAGGATCGGGCGGGCGACCTCGCCGGTCAGCGTCCCGTCCTCGATCAGCAGGCGATTGGCGCGGTTCTCGTGAAAGCCGAGATCCGCGGCGACCTTGGCCGTAAAGGCGGTGAACCCGCCCGAAACCAGCAAGCAATGCGCCCCGGCCGCCCGCATCGTGGCCACCAGGGCCCGGCCGCCGGGCATGTAACTGATGCGTTCGGCCAGCACCCGGTCGATCACGGAGGCATCCAGACCCTGAAGCAGGGCAACGCGTTCAAGCAGCGCGCCCTCGAAATCCAGCTCGCCGTTCATGGCGCGGGCGGTGATTTCCTTCACATGGGCGCCGACACCGGCCATGTCGGCCAGTTCGTCGATGCATTCCTGCCGGATCATGGTGCTGTCCATGTCGGCCAGCAGCATCTTCCGGCGCCGGTTCCCGCCGGGCTGAACCACCAGATCGACGCGGGAATCCTGCAGGTCCGCCCAGACATCCCAGCGGTTGCCGGGTACCTGCGGCATCGTGAACTCGGCTGATTCGTCCGGCGCGAGCCAACGTGACTCGCCCCCGCCCCAGGCGTTGCGCAGGTTGTCCACGAGAGCGGGATCGAGCGTGCCCGGCGCGGCGATCAGGGTAGCGGTGAACATGTGCGATCCTCCGGCGTTGTCCGCCGCGCCATAGACCACAGAGCCGTCCCGAGGGCCAGCAGGTTCTGGCCGGGTACCGATGGTCACCGCCCCGCCGTTATCGGCGCACCGGTTTCCGATCGGCGACGTTTTCGGCGCCGGATCAGTCGGGTTCGGACAAATTTCCGGCTTTAGGCACTTGCCGCGCTGCAGAACCGCCGCTAGACGTGTCGGTGGGACACCCCTCCCCAACGAGGGGCGCTTATCTGGAAGGATAGATAACATGACGATCGAGAAACCGGCGACGCGGCCGGACAACCCGCGTTTTTCCTCTGGCCCCTGCGCCAAGCCCCCGACATTCGACCTGGGCAAGCTGTCCGGCGCGCCGCTGGGCCGCAGCCACCGTGCCGCCGTCGGCAAGGACAAGCTCAAGGCCGCCATCGAGGGCACCCGCGAGGTGTTGGGCGTGCCCGCCGACTACCGTGTCGGCATCGTGCCGGCCTCGGATACCGGCGCCGTGGAAATGGCGATGTGGAGCCTGCTGGGCCAACGCAAGGTCGAGATGCTGGCGTGGGAATCCTTCGGCGCGGCCTGGGTGACGGATGCCGTCAAGCAGCTCAAGCTGGATGCCGAGATCAAGGAAGCCCCCTATGGCGAGATCGTGGACCTGAGCACCGTGGATACCGACAACGACGTTGTCTTCACGTGGAACGGTACCACCTCGGGCGTGCGGGTGCCCAATGGCGACTGGATCAAGGATGACCGTGCCGGCCTGACGATCTGCGACGCGACAAGCGCGGCCTTCGCGCAGCACCTGCCGTGGGACAAGCTGGATGTGACCACCTTCTCGTGGCAGAAGGTTCTGGGCGGCGAGGCCGCGCATGGCATGATTATCCTGTCGCCGCGCGCCGTCGAGCGGCTGGAGAGCTACACCCCGCCCTGGCCGCTGCCCAAGATCTTCCGCCTGACCAAGGGCGGCAAGCTCAACGAAGGGATCTTCGAGGGGGCGACAATCAACACGCCGTCCATGCTGGCGGTGGAGGACTACCTGCTCGCGCTGGACTGGGCGCGCGAGGTGGGCGGTATCGAGGGGCTGCGCGAACGTGCTTATGCCAACCTTGCCGCCGTGCAGAGTTTCGTGATCGAGAATGACTGGATCGCCTTTCTGGCCGATGACCCGGCGGTACGCTCGAACACCTCGGTTTGCCTGAAGTTCACCGATGACCGGATCACCGACGGTACCGCCTTTGCCAAGGCCGTGGCCAAGCGGCTGGAGGCCGAGGGCGTGGCCCATGACGTCAACGGCTACCGCGACGCGCCGCCGGGCCTGCGCATCTGGTGCGGCGGCACGGTGGAGACCACCGATGTCGCGGCGCTGATGCCGTGGATCAAGTGGGCCTACCTGGCCGAGATCGCGGCGCTGGCCGAAACGGCCTGAACGGCCCGACCACGGGCACATCCATTCGAACACAGCATAGGGCGCGCGGGTCTCGCGCGCCGTATCCCCATGAGAAAATTCAGACAAGGACCCGATAAATGGCTCCCAAAGTCCTCGTATCCGACAAACTTTCCGAAACCGCCGTCCAGATCTTCCGCGACCGCGGCATCGAGGTGGATTTCATGCCCGAACTGGGCAAGGACAAGGAAAAGCTGGCCGAGATCATCGGCGATTATGACGGCCTCGCGATCCGCTCGGCCACCAAGGTCACGCCCAAGATCCTCGAGAAGGCCGACAAGCTCAAGGTCATCGGCCGCGCCGGGATCGGCACCGACAATGTCGACAAGGAAGCGGCGTCGAAGAAGGGTGTGATCGTGATGAACACGCCCTTCGGCAACATGATCACCACGGCCGAACATGCCATCGCGATGATGTTCTCGATCGCGCGGCAGATCCCGGCGGCCAGCGCCTCGACCCAGGCGGGCAAATGGGAAAAATCCAAGTTCATGGGCGTCGAGCTGACCGGCAAGACGCTGGGCGTGATCGGCGCCGGCAATATCGGCGGCATCGTCTGCGACCGTGCGCGGGGCCTGAAGATGAAGGTCGTCGCCTACGATCCCTTCCTCAGCCAGCAGAAGGCCGACAAGATGGGCGTCGAGAAGGTGGAGCTTGACGAGCTTCTGGCGCGGGCCGATTTCGTCACGTTGCACGTGCCGCATACCGAGCAGACCAAGAACATCCTGAGCCGCGAGAACCTGCAGAAGATGAAGAAGGGCGCGCGCGTCATCAACTGTGCGCGCGGCGGGCTCGTGGACGAGCAGGCACTGGCCGATCTTATCAAGTCTGGGCATCTCGGCGCGGCGGGCTTCGACGTGTTCACCGAGGAGCCGGCGCACGAGAACCCGCTTTTCGGGCTGCCCAACGTCGTGTGCACCCCGCATCTGGGCGCGGCGACGACCGAGGCGCAGGAAAACGTGGCGCTGCAGGTGGCCGAGCAGATGTCGGATTACCTGCTGACGGGCGCGGTGAGCAATGCGCTCAACATGCCGTCGGTTACGGCGGAAGAAGCCAAGGTAATGGGGCCGTGGATCGACCTTGCCGGGCATCTGGGCAATTTCATCGGCCAGATGACGGATGAGCCGATCAAGGCGATCAACATCCTGTATGACGGTGTCGCGTCGGAAATGAACCTCGACGCGCTGACCTGTGCCGCGGTGGCGGGCATCATGAAATCGGCGAACCCCGAGGTGAACATGGTGTCGGCCCCGGTGGTCGCGAAGGAGCGCGGCGTGCGCATCTCGACCACGCACCAGGACAAGTCGGGCGCCTTCGAGGGCTACATCAAGCTGACGGTCGTGACCGATCAGCGCGAGCGGTCGATCGGGGGTACCGTGTTCTCGGACGGCAAGCCGCGTTTCATCCAGATCAAGGGCATCAATATCGATGCCGAGATCGGCCGGCACATGCTGTACACCACCAACCAGGACGAACCGGGTATCATCGGGGCGCTCGGCAATACCCTCGGCGGGGGCGGGGTGAACATCGCCAACTTCACCCTTGGCCGTGCCGATGCCGGCGGCGAGGCCATCGCGCTGCTTTACGTGGATGCCCCGGTGCCGTCGGACCTGATCGGGAAGCTGGAGACGACCGGCAAGTTCCGGCAGGTACGCCCGCTGGCCTTCGACGTGGCCCAGGGCTGACGACGGGGCCGGGCGGGCACGGCCCCGCCCGGCCTATCCCCGCGCGACCCGCCGGATGGCCCAGAGCGTCGCGGCGGGGCCCAGCAGTTCGAAAACGACGGTCGTGCCGATTGTCAGGCTGAGAATCAGGTCGGCATGGTCGGGAAACTCCCGCGCGGCGATCAGTGCCATGCCCACGGCCACGCCGGCCTGCGGCAGCAGCGCCATCCCGAACCACGGCCGCTGTGGCTTGGGGCTGCCGGCCAGCACGGCGCCCAGCCACCCGCCGCCGAGGCGCGCGACGATCCGCAACAGGATGAAGGCTGCCCCGACCGTCCCGGCCTCGGCCAGTTCCCCGACATTCAGGGAGGCCCCGGCCAGCACGAAGAACAGGATCATGAACGGCCACTGGATGTTCTCGATCTCGTGGAAGGCGCGGTCGTGATGGCTGGCGAGGTTGGCGACGAGCGCGCCCGCCATCATCCCGGCCAGCAAAAAGGAAACATCGGCCCAGACGGCGAGGCCCGCTGTCAGGAAGACGATTCCCAATGCCTCGGTCTGCATCGGCTCACCGGGCGTGAGCCGCCCGGTCAGGAAGGCGGCAGGCAGGCCGATGGCCGCCCCCAGCACAAGCGCCCCGCCGATTTCCCAGCCGGCATCGCGCAGCAGGTCGAGCGGCACGGCGCCGTCAAGTCCGGCGGCCAGCACGGCGGCCAGCGAAAAGGCGATCAGGCCCCAGACATCGTCGATGGCGACGATCCCCTTGATAAGGTCGATGAACGGCCCCGACGCGCCGGACTGGCGGATCGTGTCCTGAGTCGCGGCGGGCGCCGTGGCCGTGGCGATCGCGCCGAGCAGCAGCGCCACCGGCGCGGGCATCCCGACAAGCCACAGCCCCGTCGTGACAAGGGCCATCGTCACGAGCACGATCATCGCGGATACCAGCAGGATGGCCCGCCCGTGCCGGGCGAGGTTGTCCAGCGTCAGCGCGCCGCCGAGCAGGAAGGCGACCATCGTCAGCGCCGTGACCGACAGCGCGTCGTAAAGCTGCTGCGCCTCGGGGGGGATCAGGTCGAAGCCGGGCCGGCCCGCCAGCAGGCCACAGGCAAGCAGAAGCGTGACGCGCGGCAGGCGGGTGCGGCGGCCCATCTGGTCGGCAAGAAGCCCTGTCAGGAACAGGGCGCCAAGCGTGATCAGCAGGATCGGCAACGTCTCGGTCATGTGACCAGCATCCGCAGCCCCTGTGTCACGTCCGACCGCACGGCCAGCCTAAGCCCGGGTTCGTCGCCTGCCTTCAGCGCGCTGATGATCAGGCGGTGGTATTGGGGTGGTTCCTTGCGGTGCAGCCGCCCGTAAAGCGCGCGCATGGTCGGGCCCAGTTGCAGCCAGACGGTTTCGGCCATGGCCAGCATCGCGGGCGCTTGCGCCCGCAGGTAAAGCGCGCGGTGGAATTCGAGGTTGCGGCGGATATAGGCGACCGCATCCTGTCGCTGCACGTCCTCGGCGATCCGGGCGTTGATATTCTGCATCCGGTCGATGAGGGCGATATGCGCCCGCGGCAGGGCGCGGCTGGCAAGTTCAACCTCGACCAGGGCGCGCAGCGCGGCCAGTTCCTCGATTCGTTCATTGGTAAGCTCGGGCGTGGTGACGCGGCCGGAACTGGAAAGGGTCAGCGCGCCCTCGGCCGACAGGCGCCGTACCGCTTCGCGCGCGGGGGTCATCGACACGCCGAACTCGGCCCCGACCCCGCGCAGCGTCAGGGCCTCGCCCGGGGCGATCTCGCCGTGCATGATACGGCTGCGCAGGCCGCGATAGACACGGTCATGCGCCGCGGGCAACGGATCTGGGCGCGAGGCAAGCAGCATGGGTCCCTTGTGATCACAAAGCCCGGGCCGGTCAATCCCCGAAGCGGTAGCGGTGCAGCGACGCCCCGTTCTCGCGCAGCCAACGGCGCGGCGCGTCGTACTCCGGCAGCAGGCGTGCCACGACCGCCCAGTAGGCGGGCGAATGGTTCATTTCCCGCAGGTGCGCCACCTCGTGCGCGGCGACGTAATCCAGCACGTCCGGCGGCGCCATGACAAGCCGCCAGGAATACATCAATCCGCCACGCGCCGAGCACGACCCCCACCGCGAGCGCGTGTCGCGCAGGGTGATGCCGGCATGGCCCTGCCCGAGGGCCGCGGCATACCGGTCCGACGCGCTGGCGAGCCTGTCGCGCGCCTGTGTCTTGAGCCATGCCCGGACGCGCGCACCGACTGCCCGGCCCGCCGGCACCTCGAGCACGTCACCCCGGGCCCTCGTGCGGGGGGCGCCGGCAGCGATTCGCATCTGCCGTCCCTCGAAGGGGATCAGCGCGCCGTGATCGACGGTTACCGCGGCCGGCGTCGCGCCAAGCTTGTCGCGCAGCCAGTCACCTTTCCGGCGTGCGAAATCCAGCGCCTCGGCCTCGCTCACCTGCACGGGATGGGTCAGCGTCACCCGTCCGTCCAGCCCCGAGATTCGCAGGGAAATGCGCCGCGCCCGCGCGGACCGCCGGAGGGTGATCTCAACCGGGGGATTGCCCGTCAGAACATGTTGGCCCATTTCCCCTCGCGAACAGGCGGCCCGACGGGCGCGCAAAGCCTTTGACACCTGGATCCAGTTATGGCAGGTCGCGCGGATCGTCGACAAGACCCGAGATTGAAAGGGATCACCCATGCCCAAGGAAGAATGGGGCGTAAAGCGCGTTTGCCCGACAACCGGCAAGCGGTTCTACGACCTGAACAAGGATCCGATCGTCAGCCCGTATACCGGCGAAATCGTGGAGCCGGAAACGGGCAAGAGCCGGTCGATCAAGGCTGACTCCGAGGATGCCGAGACCAAGAAGATGGAAGAAAGCTCGTCGAATTCCGGTTCCGAGGTGATGGCTGACGAAGACGTCGACGTGGATCTGGGCGACGACGTGCTGGACGATGAAGATGACGACAACGTCTCGCTGGATGACATCGCGGACGTTGCATCCGAAGACAGCGAAAGCTGATGCGGCACGGCGGGATTTTTCCACTTGATCCCGCCCGCCGCGTTGCGTAGACCGCGCGCATCGGCCATGTCGGCCGTACATAAGGGGCCTTAGCTCAGCTGGGAGAGCGCTTGCATGGCATGCAAGAGGTCAGGGGTTCGATCCCCCTAGGCTCCACCAACTCCCATTCCTCGGAAATATGACTGCACCGCTCCGCGGTGAGCCGGGAGGCATCGGCCTGCCGGCATGGTGTCGAGGCGGAACTGTGAGGCATGTCGGGACGCCCGGGCGCGGGTTGGTGCCCGGCGAAACCGTGACATCACCGCGACCGCCGATTCCTAAGCCGCCGCGCCATGGTTCATCCGCCGACGGCCCCGGTCATCCCGGCACCTGAGCATGGTTGCTGCACCCTCGTTGGGCGGCGAAGATGCCGGCGGACGGAAAATTGCAGGAAAATCCGAAAAAGGACTTGCAGACCCCGCGAGTCGTCTGTAAACGCACATCTCACCGGCGGCGTTGAGGCGCGGTTGGTTTTCCGGACGGGGTTGCGGGCAGGATGTTCGCGGTTTCGTTGGATTGAAATACTGAGGTTGATGACGCGGGTTGCGCCAAGGAAGAAGTGGCGCTTCTTGTTGATTTTGTCTCTGCGCTTTTTGACATCGCGAGTATCTGAAGA
>NZ_JBKOTX010000191.1:0-10386 GCF_047086965.1 Roseovarius halophilus (ex Wu et al. 2025)
CATGGAATACCAGAATGGGCAGCCCCTGCTGGGGCGCGCCCCAGCAGGGGCTCATGGCCCCCAACTCGAGCGAATTTCCAGACCTTAGGGTACAGTACCACGCCCACCGGACCATTTTCCATTCAAGCCGTGGGCACTGCTCATGCCCAGAAGCGGCCGCTCGGACACGGCGCAGCGAGAGACCGGTGTTCAGCCCTTTCTTCCCGTTCGTCGCCCTGCTCAGCATCGGGACATAAGTTGAGCCATTATTGCCCCTCGGGCAGGCACTGGCGCGCTTCTGCGCGAGCGGCGTGCAGCGCGAACAGGTGCAACGTGGCCGGGTAGTAGGGCTGCACGGCATCTGCTGCAGGCATGGTCGCGCTTGCACCGTCGGCACAGATGGAGAGCGCGGCCACGGCGGCGTAGCCGGGGTAGCTGCTGCGCTGTGACACTTGTCCGTCTAGGGTGAAGACGGTTGCCGTGCCGGGCCAACCGGCAGATATGTGCAGTGCCTCCGCGCGCGCCACTGCTGGATGATATAATCTACTTGACCACACGAGATAGAGCGCGACCCGCATCGCGCTATAGCCCGATTGCCGGGCAAAATCTCGTGCGGGGCGGACGTCATATGAATCGATCTCGACCCAGTCCGGAACGGGCCCCTCCCGCGCGAGATCGCCGATCAGATCGACACCGTCCGTCGCCGCACGGCCAAGCTCCGGCACATCGAAGGTATCGGCCAGCGCGTGCATCGCACGCGGCATGGTATAGGAGGGATTGACGATGCGTCGCTCGGTGCTGCCAGAGCGCTCTGCCGCCGGCAGAAAAAGACGCCGCGACGCGTCTCGTGGATCCGGACGCACGCAGGACACGGCGAGAAACCGTGCGATATCCCTGGCGCGATCCCGGTAGGCCGGGACGGTGAACCGCCGTGCCCCTTCCAGAAGCGCCCAAGCATAGAACAGATCGCCGTCGCTGGCGTTGTTGTAATCGGGCACCGGCGTCTCGGCATCGGGCAGCCAACGCCATGCTAGCAAAGGATCCTGGCGGACGCCAAGATGGCGCTCGGTCCAGTCGTACATTGTAGCAAAAGCCTGCGCATCCTCCCCGAACGCGGCCAGCAGCATACCGTAGCCCTGCCCCTCGGAATGGCTCGCGCCGTCCTGCAACGCATCGACCACACGACCCTCGGGCCGCAGGAACGCAGCCTTCCAGTCGGTCCAGCTTTCCGACATGCCAAAGGACATCGCGCTGACGGGACTTGCCACGGCACCTGTCATCAGAGCCAGACATGCCCGCCGGCGCATCTCCATATCCCCCCATGTATGCGTTCGGATCTCGACCTACAGACGTCTTGCACTAACTTGTGAGACTAATCATGTGAAATATCCAGCACAATGCAAGGATCCGGTAAATTTGCAAGGAAACCAATGCTCCTTCAATCGCTGACCCTGACCCGCGCCTTCTTCAGCTTCATCGCTGTTGGGATCGCGCTTTTTGCCATGCTCATGACCTGGCTGGTCCTCGACCGGACGCGAACATACGAGGTCGACGCGCTCGAAACCGCGGTCGGTGTGCGCACCCGCGCCGCGGCACATGACTTCGGTCGCGCGCTCGGCGCCGATTGGCTTAGCCTCGACCATATCGGCGAGCGGATGACCACGACAGGGCTTGAGAACCTGCGACCGATGCTGGATGCCGCGACCGGGGACCGGGTCTCGTGGGCGGGGTTTACAGGCCTCGACGGCACAGTTCTTGCGGCCTCGAACGGGATGCGCAAGGGGGCCAATTTCGGCGCGCAACCGTGGTTTCAGCGCGGTCTCGAAAGCGATTTCGCCGGGGACGTGCATGGCGCAGTGCTGCTCAGCGAGTTGCTAGGCGCGACCGAGGCCGAGCCGATCAGGTTCATCGACCTCGCCCGTCCGGTAACCGATCACAACGGCGATCCGTTGGGGGTGATCGGGTTCCGCATCGGTTTCGCCTGGGCCAAGCGGTTCCTCCGCGAAAGCGCTGACGCGCTGGAGATGGAACTCTATCTCATCAGCGGCGACGGGGAAATCATCATCGCGACCGACGGCACCGACGCAGAGCGTCTGAACCTGCCCAGCATGCGGGCCGCGACCGGGGCCAAAACATGGCCCGATGGGAAGCAGTATTACACCGCCACGATCCCGCAGGTCGTCAGTGGTGAGATGCCGTCTTTGGGGTGGCGCATGATGGGGCGCATCGGGACAGGCGCCGTGACCGGCGGCCGCACCGTGGTCGCCGGAATCGTCTCGACCGGGCTCGCCGTCGGCACCGGGCTCGTGTTACTGCTCGCGGTGACCTTCTCCAAGCTGTTCCTCGTGCCGTTCAGAATGCTCGCGCAAACTGCCGAAGACATCGCCGACGGGGCCGAGGTCTATCCCTATGAAAGCCGTTGCACTGCCGAGGCGAGACGCCTGTCGGCGGCACTCATGCGTCTGCAATCGCGGTTCGAGAAATAACCTTCACTCACCGCGGCGCCGAAAAGACAACCGCCACGCGGCATCGTGCAAGATGCTGAAAAAATGCGCCGCCCGGATGCTAGGTGCGTCGCCCTGGGTGTAGAAACGCCGCAAAAGCGCGTCATGCTCGGTCGGCTCGGGGAAGAGATGCAGACGCGCGCCATCGTCCTCGCGCGAGAACACGGTCACTGGCACGTCGCCCACATCGCGGATCTGCATGATGCCGCGCGTGCCAGGCTCCATCGGAACGCCGCGAATGCGCACCACATCGCGCGTCAGGCTGGCAAGCCAGACCCGGCGCGGCGGCCCGCCCTCTGGTGCGAATATGGCCCGCTCAGGCGCATCCGCGACGTGGCGCTCGCGGCGGGGCAGCTCCACGCAGGCCAGCACCGTGACCGACAGGACCACGAGATTGTAAAGCGTCCAAAACAGGATCACCGCCTTGCCGTCGCCCGTATCGTGGTACGCGAACCGGTCCGAAACGATACCGATCAAAAGCCCGGCGAGGGTCAGCACCAGCAGCACCGCGAACGGCATCATCAGACGCCATTGCACGATGATGCGGCTACGATCGCCGCCCTTGGCGGTCACCGAAAACGGATGACCCTTGGGGCGCAAGAGCCCCACCACGGCGGCGCGGGTGACCGGGATCGCGGCAACAAGCTGGCTGACTTCATTGAGTATGGGTACCACCATACCGCGCGATAGCAGGTTCAGCACGGTCAGGATCCACAGGAAGTAGACCCCGAAATAACTGATAACGTCGGGAACCTCGGCATCGACAACGGTGATGTTGAAGAACCAGTAAAGCAGTGGATAGACCACGGCGGCAAGGCGGAACGCAAAGCTTGTCAACCAGTAGAAGACCGAATCCGTGACACTCCAACGATCGCGGAGCCGAAGGGCGGTGTCGCCCAATGGTCCATGCCGCGAGCGCGCAATCTGCATCAGCCCCAGGCACCAGCGCGCGCGCTGCGCGACGTATTCCTTCAGCCCCTCCGGCGCGAGCCCTTCGGTCAGCGGCTCGTCCAGGTAGACAGTGCGCCAGCCCT
The DNA here is from genome assembly GCF_047086965.1 of Roseovarius halophilus (ex Wu et al. 2025). NCBI lineage: Bacteria > Pseudomonadati > Pseudomonadota > Alphaproteobacteria > Rhodobacterales > Roseobacteraceae > Roseovarius > Roseovarius halophilus (ex Wu et al. 2025). Next base: position 3,518 of record NZ_JBKOTX010000191.1, read on the forward strand.
TGTCCTGCAAGGTGAGGGTCAGCATGAAATCCTCGGTGATGCTTTCCGTCGGAAAGCCGCCGACATCCGCAACGGCCGGCCACCGGATCACCGACGAGGTGCCGCAGCAGAACGCGGTGCCCCAACCATCGCGGGCGGGCTGCATGTGATCGAAGAAGAACCGCTGCTCGTCGGGATAGGATCGCGACAGCCCGAGATTGTGCTGGATCGGATCGGCGTTGAAGAAGTGCTGCGGCGTCTGCACTAGCCCTACGTCCGGCGCGTGAAAAAGCGCCAGCGTGCGGGTGAGGAACTGCCGGTGCGGAACGAAATCGGCATCGAGAACCGCGATGAAATCGGGTGGGCCCTCGGCCTCGAGCAAGTGCAAGGCGTGATTGATGTTCCCGGCCTTGGCGCCAAGATTGTCGGGACGGGTGACGTGACGCACACCGCGCGCGGCGCATAGCTCTGCCAGCCAGTCGCGCCGCCCGTCATCGAGGACCAGCATGTCGAGGCGGTCATGATCGAGGACCTGCGTGCCGATGATCGTACGCTCGAGCGTCTCTTGATCCTCGTTATAGGTCGCGATCAGCACCGCGACACGAGGCGGCGGATCGGGCGCCCACCATTCGGCGTTCTCGTCCGCCTCGGTATGGCGCACCCGCACCCGGGACATAATGACGAAGGCGCTCAGCGACGAGATAAGCGCCAGCATCTCGAACGCGAAAAATGACCAGCTTGCGGCCCAGTCCCAGGTCAGCCCGAGCGGCGCGAGCGTTTCGGTCGCGCGCCAGTGCGCGTACCTGATCGCCAGCCCCCATGCCACCACGAACAGCGCCACCCGGTGCAAAGACGTCTCGCGGTCGATGACGAACGGCAGGATAAGCGCCGCACCTGCGACCAGCGCAAGATGCGCAAGGCTCACGTCGAACGCGGTCAAATACGGGAAGAACGTCATCGATGCGGGCTCAGTTCCACAAGCCGCGCAGCCAGTCGAGCGGGCGACGTTCGAAAAAGGCTTGGCCGGTCCGGCCTACCGCGCAATGCGCATCCGCGTCCTCGCGCAACGCCGGCACAAGAATTGTGACATTGTAGCCTTCGAGGTGAAGCTGGCTCGGCGAGACGGCGAGGTTGCGATAAAACGTTCCGGCCCCCGACCCCGCAAGTCGCAACACAGTGCCGGGATGCGCCTCGCCACCGCCCGAAAGGCGGAACCGCGCCTCGTCGCCGACCCTCAGATCGTTGTAGACGCTTTCTGTAACCGACAGCGTCACCATCGTGTCGCGGCAATCGAGGAGCCGCACGAGGGCATCACCGCGCTGCACGTGCTCGCCATCAGAGGCCAGCACCTCCCAGACCTGCCCGTCCACGGGCGCGGGCAATGACGCGACCCCGGCACGGTTGACGCGCAGCCGCTCTCGGTCGATCCGGTCGTCGATGGCCTGGAGCCGTGCCTTCGCCTCGGTAAGCCTGGCGACCTGATTGCCCTGCATCGTTTCAAGCTCGACGCGGCGTTGCTCGGCATTGGGCGCGTCGTTGTAGCCGTCGCCCAGGAACACGCCATCCTGTGTCGTCGCCAGCTCGATCTCGAGCACGGCGACACGCTCGAGCGCATATTCAAGCGCGCTCCCCGGCACGCGCGGATCGCCCAGATCCTGAAGCTGGCCGTCCTCGAGCAACCCGTCGATCATGGCGTCGCCTTCAAGCCCGGCCTGCAGCAGGTCGAGACGGGCGCGCGCATGCGACAGCCGGGTTTCAAGCTCGTCGATCCGCGCCGCCGTGAAGTGCTCGGAGCGCGCTACAAGCCGCTGCATCACCACTTCGGTCTCCTCGATCTGGCTCTCGAGACGCATCTGCTCGGCATCTGCAAACGCGCGCTCAATCAGCAGATCGTCGAGCCGCACGCGGTCCACGCGCGCATCGGTGACGGTCGCAATTTCCTTGCCATCAGAAACCGGTGCGCCCAGACCGCGATCGGGCAGGCTCAACTGGCCCGCGATCGGCGCGCGCACGGTGCTGAGCGGGGCGTTGACCACGGCGTTGGCGCTCGCCCCGGTGATCTGCTCGCCAATGATGATCCAGCCGGCGACGATGATGATCGCGACCCCGATAATCAGACGTGTGTATTTCATGTCCGCCTCCAGCTATGGAAAGTTTCGCGACTATGGCCCCCTCTCACGCGGCCCGTGCGGCCGGATAGGGGGCTTTCTGCGCGACAGGATGTGATCACCCTTCAGAACGTGTTGACCGAGAATCCGACGAAGATCTTTTCGGCGTTGAAGCGATATCCCAGCCGCAGCCGCACGGGGGTCTCGCGCAGCTGGTAGCTGAGCGCGAGCGATTCCTCGCGAAACGCGTCATTGTTGCCTTGGAGCGAGACCTCGGCCGCGATTCCCGTGGCGCGATGCCCGACCTGCGCCAGCAGGAGATACTCGCGCGCGGTCGTGTTGAATTCCCCTAGCAGAAACAGCGTGGCCCACTCGTTCATCAAGAACCGTTCGACACCGATCTTGGCCCCCAAATCGACATCCCTGGTGTTGTCGATACGCAGCGATGGTCCCACGCGCAGCCATGCTCCGGGTCCCAACGGCACGCCGTAATTACCCCAAAGCGTCGTGGCATGTCCCTCCTCGAAATCCTACCAGCCAATGGTGGCGGTGACAAGGTCGCGCCAATGGTGCCGGTCAAGCTCGATGCCTTAGGGGCATAGTCGAACTGTGCAAACGCGCCATCCGCCACCGCCGGACCGGGATTTGCGAGTGTGATAAGTGCGACCATTCCCGACAGGATTGCAGCGCAAAGAGGATGTGTAAGCCAATTACGCATGGTTATTCCATCCAGAAAGATGTGCTGCGCTTCCGGATACATTTTCCCGGTCTTGCTCCACGGTACACGACGCTGTTGCTTTGAGGGGCGATTTGGACTCGATTTTGAAGATTCTCTACCACAAGGATCTTCACGATGCTCATGTCCCTTATCGCCCCTCTGATGGAAAAGATAGCCCGCATTTCGATCTGAGCAAGACGCGGCTGGAAACGCTGGCCGTGCTGCTGGTCGGGCTTGCGAACGGGCGCACGGTGAACCTTTCGCATCTGGCCAGCCAGTTTCCGGGCGACGCGCAGCATGGATCGAATTACCGTCGTCTGCAGCGCTTCTTCCAGTTCGTGCAGCTGGACAGCGACATCGCCGCGCGGCTGGTCGTGCGAATGCTGAACCTCAAGCGCCTAAGCTCCTCGCGCTCGACCGTACCAACTGGAAACTGGGATCGCGCGATGTGAACGTGCTGGTTCTGGCCATTGTCACGTGACGGTTTCGAGTGCCGCTGATGTGGGTGTTGCTGGACCACGCAGGCAATTCCGCCACCGATAGTGTCCCAACGATTGGTGTAAGAGGCCGCGCGCGGAGCCCTCGGCGTAGCGCAGCGCGCGGCCGGTGGTGACGCTGGCGGCCACCGTCGATCTTCGGCAAAGGTTTGGGTTGCAAAACTCGAAACCAAAGACGGAGATGACGATGACCGATGAGAGAATGGCACTGCTTGATCTGGTTGAACAGCAGGCCGATGGCGATCTTGTGCGTGAAATGCTGGCCTTTGCGGCCAGCCGGATCATGGAAGCCGAGGTGGAGACGCAGACCGGCGCGGCCAAGGGTGCGCGTTCGCCCCTTCGGGAAGTTCAGCGAAACGGATACCGCGACCGCGATTGGGACACCCGGGGGGTCGCATCCCGCTGGAGATCCCGAAGCTGCGCAAGGGCAGCTACCTTCCTAGTTTCCTCGAGCCCCGGCGCACGGCCGAGAAGGCCCTCGTGGCTGTGATACAGGAAGCCTACGTTCAGGGGATTTCCACCCGCTCGGTGGACGATCTGGTCAAGGCCATGGGTGCGGGCGGCATGTCGAAGAGCCAGGTTAGCCGGCTCTGTGCCGAGATCGACGAGCGCGTGAACACGTTTTTGTCGCGGCCCCTGGAGGGGGCCTGGCCCTATCTCTGGCTTGATGCGACCTACTTGAAGGTCCGCGAGGGCGGGCGCATCATCAGCCGTGCCGTGATAGTGGCCGTGGCGGTCAACGAGGACGGCAAGCGCGAGGTTCTGGGTGTCGCCACCGGCCCATCCGAGGCGTGCGCGGGGAAAACGATCCCCCGGATCGTTTTCTGGTCCCGCTTACCGTTCTGGACCGACTTCCTGCGGTCTCTGGCCGACCGCGGCCTGCGCGGCGTGAAGCTTGTGATCGCTGACGACCACAAGGGGCTGCGGGCGGCGGCGCGCCGGGTCTTCAGTGCTACCCACCAGCGCTGTCGGGTTCACTGGATGCGCAACGCCCTGGCCCATGCCCCGGCCAAGCAACGCACCACGGTGGCCGCGATGCTCAAGACGATTTTTGCCCAGGAAAGCAAGGCCGACGCGGAAGCCCAGTGGGACACTGTCGCGGATGCACTCCGTGAAAAGCAGGACAAGCTCGGCACCTTCATGGACGCCTCGCGCGACGACGTTCTCGCCTACATGGACTTCCCGCGCGAGCATTGGACCCAGATCGCGTCGACGAACCCGCTGGACAGGGTGAACCGCGAGATCAAGCGGCGCACCGACGTCGTTGGCATCTTCCCGAACGACGACGCCATCATCCGGCTCGTCGGGGCAATCATGCTCGAGACCAACGACGAATGGACGGTCGCGCGCCGATACATGAGCCTTGAAACCCTCGCGCGCGTGAACGAAAATCCCAACATCAGGTTGCCCGCCGTGGCGACCTGATCAGATCTGGACCTTTCCGAAGGTCGGCGTTCTTACACCACGCCACGGGGCACTATCAGTTCTCGCGCGTCCAGAGATGTTCCTTCATGACGCCGGGGGCGTACTGAACAGGCATCTCGTAGCCAGCGAAGGGGACGAATTTCGCGCCAAGCCCGGCGTGCAGCTCGTAAAGCGGTGTTCGTTTCAGGTCGGCCATGCCGCCTCCGGTCCGTTGGGCCGGGGGCAGGCCCCCGGGCATTGGGTGCGGGCGCGGCCCGCGTCAATGCCCCCTCTGTCCGTTTGCCTGAGATCGCTATCCCTTCGGCGGGTGCATGTGGCACCACTCTCCAGAGTCCTATAGCGCGGCGGTCCTGAAGCCTGACGGTTTACCGGGGCGGTTGCTCCTTCGGCACTGGCAATGCCAGTTCTCCCGTCACGCATGGAAACACTAGCGCGACCACCCCCCGATCACAAGCCCCCACCCCGGTGCGTCACGCAAAGGTTTGGCTTTGCCGTGACGCGCAGCATGCTTTAACATAGAGAAAATTGAATATGAAAACCGGGAGGACACCATGCACATCGACCGCCGCACCCTGCTTTTGACCGGCAGCGCCGCCCTTGGCGCCGCCGCCCTGCCCCGCTGGACCCATGCGCAGGTCACCCTGGGCGATATCCGCATCGACACGCTCAGCGACGGCAACCTGGTGCTGCCGCGCGACTTCCAGTTCGGCGGGTTGCCGCAGGACGAGGTCACCGCCATCCTCGAGCGCCACGGCATCACCAGCAACGAGCTGACACCGGACTGCAACATCACGCTGATGCGCGACGGCACCAACACGGTGATCTTCGACGTGGGCGCCGGGCCGAACTTCATGCCCTCGGCGGGCAAGCTCTGGCAGGCGCTGGACGCGATCGGCGTCGCGCCCGCGGATGTCACCCACGTGGTCTTTACCCATGCCCATCCCGATCACCTCTGGGGGCTGCAGGACGATTTCGGCGATCTGGTCTTTCCTCAGGCGGAGTACATGATCGGCCGTGTCGAGCGCGACTACTGGCTGGACCCGGCCACGCCCGACACCATCGGCGAGGCGCGTCTCGCCTTCGCGGCCGGCGCGATCCGCTACCTTGGCGAACTGGAGGATCGGCTGACGGTCTTCGAGGACGGCGCGGAAATCCTGCCCGGGGTCGCCGCCCGCGCCACTTTCGGGCACACGCCGGGCCACATGGCCTTCGAGCTGCGCGGCGGCAGTGAAAGCATCATGGTGCTGGGCGATTGCATCGGCAACGACCACGTCGCCTTTGCACGGCCCGAGTGGCCGTCCGGGTCCGACCAGGACCCGGGGTTGGGCGTGCAGACCCGCACGGCCCTGCTGGACCAGCTGGCCAGCGCGCAGATGGCGGTCGTCGGGTTCCACCTGCCCTATCCGGGGATCGGCCGCGCCGAGACGTCGGGCAATGCCTATCGCTTCGTCGCGGCCTGATGACCGGGCGGGCGGCGGGGCCGGTTTCCCGGCCCCGCGAACAAATTTCTGGAAATTTGTTCCGCGCTACTGCGCCGCGAGTGGCTGACGGGCCAGCTGGCACTGGGTCCAGAGATCGCAGAGCGCCCCGACCAGCCGCTCGATATCGGCTTGCGCGTGGACCGGCCCGGGAGTGATGCGCAGCCGCTCGGTGCCCTTGGGTACGGTGGGATAGTTGATCGGCTGGATGTAGATGCCGAACCGGTCCATCAGCGTGTCACTGATGAACTTGCACTTGACCGGATCGCCCACCATCACGGGAATGATATGCCCGGGGTTCGGGATGTGCGGGATGCCGATCTCGTCGAGCCGGGCGCGCACCTGCGCGACCTTGTCCTTTTGCAGGTCGCGTTCGGCGGACGAGGCCTTGAGGTGCCGGATCGAGGCACAGGCCCCCGCCGCCACCGCGGGCGGCAGCGCCGTGGTGAAGATGAACCCGCTGGCAAAGGAGCGCACGAAATCCACCAGGTCGCTGGAGGCAGCGATATAGCCGCCCACCACGCCGAAGGCCTTGCCCAGCGTGCCCTCGATCACCGTGAGCCGATCCATCAGCCCCTCGCGCTCGGCGATGCCGCCGCCGCGCGGGCCGTACATGCCCACGGCATGGACCTCGTCGAGATAGGTCATGGCATTGTAGCGCTCG
>NZ_JBKOTX010000192.1:0-10347 GCF_047086965.1 Roseovarius halophilus (ex Wu et al. 2025)
TGGTGTTCGCATTGGCTCCCGCGGCGGCGCGTCGCCACCGAAGAGGCGCAGGGCCCCGTCGCCATGCGCACTTACCACCGTCTCGCCGAGCGCCACCGCCGCGGTCACATGCGCGCCGGTGTCCAGGTGCCGCCCCTCGGCCTCCAGCCGGGTCGGCGGGAAGCCGTCCCGGGCCGGCGCCGGATTCACGCCGCCTTGCATGCCGCGAAGCCCTCCTCGAGGCCCATGCCGTCGAGCCCGCGTCCGATGAAGACGAGCCGCGAGTAGCGCGCCGCGCCCTCGGGCCAGGGCCCCATGAAGTCGCCCTCCATGAGCATGTGGACCCCCTGGATGACGAACCGGTCACGCTCCCCGGCCATGTCCAGAATGCCCTTGGAGCGCAGGATGTCCTGCCCCTTCTCTTGCAGGAGCCGGCCGAACCACGCCTGGAACTTCTCCGGGTCGAGCGGCGTGTCGGACTCCAGCGCGACGCTGGTCACCGCGTCGTCATGCTCATGCGCGTGGTCGTCCTCGAGGAAATGCGGCTCGTTCTCGAGCACGCGCTTCAGGTCGAAGGCGTTCTGGCCCAGCACCGTGTCGAGCGGCACGCCGCAGCGCTCGGCATGGACGATGCGCGCATAGGGGTTCATGGCGCGGATGCGGGCCTCGACCCGCGCGAGGTGATCCGCGTCCACAAGGTCGATCTTGTTGAGCAGCACCATGTCGGCGAAGGCCAGCTGCTCGGCCGCCTCGTGGCTTTCTTCCAGCTGGGTCTCCAGGTGGCGGGCGTCGACGACGGTCACGACCGAGTCGAGCTGCGTCTTCTCGGCCACGTCGGCGTCGACGAAGAAGGTCTGCGCCACCGGGGCCGGGTCGGCGAGGCCCGTGGTCTCGACGAGGATCGCGTCGAACTTGTCGGCGCGCTTCATCAGCCCGCCGAGGATGCGAATGAGATCGCCCCGCACGGTGCAGCAGATGCAGCCGTTGTTCATCTCGAACACTTCCTCGTCGGCATCCACGACGAGGTCGTTGTCGATCCCGGTCTCGCCGAACTCGTTGACCACGACGGCGTATTTCCTGCCGTGCTGTTCGGTGAGGATTCGGTTGAGCAGGGTGGTCTTGCCGGCGCCGAGAAAGCCGGTCAGGACGGTTACAGGGACTTGTGCGGTCATGGTCGGATCCTTTTGGGTCAGGAGCTCAGCGCCTGTGCGAGCGTCGTCGCGTTGTGGCGCATCATGTCGAGATAGGTGGGCGCCGGGCCGTCCGGCTCGGACAGCGCGCCGGGGTAGAGCGTGCCACCGATGGTCGCGCCGGTCTCGTCCGCGATCTGCTCGAGCAGACGGGTGTCGGCGATGTTCTCGAAGAAGATCGCCGAGACGCCCTCCGCCCGGATCGTCTCGACGAGGCGCGCGACGTCCCTTGCCGACGCTTCGGACTCGGTGCTGACGCCCTGCGGCGACAGGAAGGTCAGGCCGTAGTCGCGCGCGAAATACTGGAACGCGTCGTGCGAGGTGACGACGATCCGCCGATCTTCCGGCAGGCCCGAGACGATCTCGCGGATCTCGGCATCAAGCGCCTCAATCTCGGCGACGTAATCGGCGCGGTTTTCGTAGAAGGTCGCCGCGTTCTCGGGATCGGCTTGGGCCAAAGCGGCGGTGATGGTGTCGACATAGCTCACCGCGTTGTCGAGGCTCTGCCAGGCATGCGGGTCGAAGGCGCCGTGGTCATGGCCGTCATGCCCCGCCCCGGCAAGGTCGTCGTGATCGTGGTCGTGGCCCGCCTCTTCCGCATGGTCCTCGTGGTCATGGTCATGATCGTGACCGGCCTCGGCGTGCTCCTCATGGTCGTGATCGTGGGCGGCCTCTTCCGCATGATCTTCATGCGCATGATCGTGCCCATCATCGTGGGCATGATCGTCGTGCCCGTGGTCGTGCTCGCCGTCGAAGGCGATCGGCTCGATCCCCGCCGTCGCCACGACGCGGCGCCCATCGAACTCGGACGCCTCGATCAGCCGGTCGAGCCAGCCCTCGAACTGCAGGCCGTTGACCACGAGCATCTCGGCCTCGCTCACCGCGCGGGCGGCTTGCGGCGTCGGCTGGTAGACATGCGCGTCACCGTTCGGGCCGACGAGCGTCGTGAGGGCCACGTGCTCGCCGCCGATGCGCGCCACCATGTCGCCGAGGATCGAGAAGGTGGCGACGACGGGGATCGGCCCGTCGGATTGCGCGAGCGCCGGCGCGCCCAGCGAGAGGGCGACAGCGGCGGTGGCGGATTTCAGGAGAGTTCTGCGGTTGGTCATTTGGATTTCCTTTCAGGCTTCAAGGTGGCGGCGCGGCAGCGCGCGCGCGACGAGACCGCCGGCCGGCCCGAAAACCAGCGACAGCCCGTAGGCGAGCCCCGCCACGAGGATGATCGCCGGCCCGGACGGCAGGCTGTAATGGTAGGAAAGCAGCAGCCCGCTGAGGCTCGCGAGGATCGCGACCGAGACGGCCGCGACGAGCAGCCCGCCGATGCCGGCCGCCCAGAACCGCGCGGCGGCGGCGGGCAGGATCATGATACCCACGGCCATCAGCGTGCCCAGGGCCTGGAAACTGCCGACGAGGCTGATCACGACGAGCGCGAGGAAGACGAAATGCGTCACCGCGCTCAACCCGCTGACCGAGCGCAGGAACTGCGGGTCGGCGCATTCCAGCACCAGCGGGCGGAACAGCAGCGCGAGCGTGACCACCGACAGGCTGGCGAGGCCGCAGAGCAGGATCAGCGCCGCATCGTCGAGCGCCAGCACCGTGCCGAAGAGCACGTGCATCAGGTCCACGTTGCTGCCGCGCGTGGACACGATCAGCACGCCGAGCGCGAGCGAGATCAGGTAGAAGGCCGCGAGGCTGGCATCCTCCCTGAGCGCCGTCGCCCGCGTGACGAAGCCCGACAGGAGCGCCACCGCCATGCCGGCGATCATGCCGCCGATGGTCATGGCCCCCAACGACAGGCCCGCCACGAGGTAGCCGACCGCGGCACCGGGCAGGATTGCGTGGGCCATGGCGTCGCCGGTCAGGCTCATCCGCCGCAGCATCAGGAACACGCCCACCGGCGTCGCGCCGACCGAGATCGCGATGCAGCCCAGCAGCGCGCGGCGCATGAAGCCGAAATCGGCGAAGGGCTGGATGACGGCGTCCCAGATCATGCCGCGCCCCGGTCGCAGACGCCTGCATCGGGGTCCGGCGCCTCGGCCATGGTCCGGGCGCGGAACTGGTTCTCGGCCGTCAGCACGCCCGCGGTTGGACCGTGAGCCACCAGTTCGCGCGCCAGCATCAGCGTCTCGGGGAAATGCGCGCGTACCGTCTCGAAATCGTGCAGCACGGCAATCACCGTGCGCCCCTCGCCGTGCCAACGCCGCACAAGGCCGAGGAGATCGGCCATGGTGCGGGCGTCGATCGCGGTGAACGGCTCGTCGAGCAGCACCAGCCGCGCCTCCTGCAAAAGGAGCCGCGCAAAGAGCACGCGCTGCATCTGCCCGCCCGACAGCGCACCGATGGGCCGGTCCTCGAACCCGGTCAGACCGACGGCAGATACCGCCCCGGCGACGCGGTCGAGGTGGTGCGGGCGCAGGCGTCCGAAAGCGCCGACTTCGCGCCAGAGCCCCATGGCCACCAGATCGCGCACCGAGATCGGAAAGGAGCGGTCGATGTCGGATTGCTGGGGCAGATAGGCGATGTCATCGCGATTGATACCGCCGAGCGCGATCCGCCCTTCCAGCGGCGCCAGCGTGCCGATCACGCCCTTGAGCAGCGTCGACTTGCCCGCCCCGTTCGGGCCGACGATTGCCGTCAGGCTGCCCTCGGCAATCTCGGCCTCGAGGTGATGGACCACCGGGTGCCGATCGTAGCCCAGCGTCAGATTGCGGAAGGTGAGCGCTGCGGTCATGGCGCCCCCGGGCTGGACGTGGCCCAGACGAAGCCGAACCAGAGGAGCGCCACGATCACGGCCGCACCGGCCAGCCTGGGGCCGGCGCCGAGCAGCAGCAGGCGAAGGGTGGGTCGCCACGACGTCATGCCGGCGCCTGCCCCGCGCCGCAGGACGCGCAAAGCCCGTGGATCTCGATCACGTGCCGTGCGGGCCGGAAGCCGGACCTGCCCGCCACGCTGGACAGGTCTTCGAGCAGATCGGGGGCGACGCTTTCTTCCACCGTCCCGCAATCGTCGCAGATCGACAGGATCGAGGCCTGCATGTGCTGGTCACACTGGCAAGCGATGAAGGCATTCATCGATTCGAGCCGGTGCACGCGCCCACGCTCCGTCAGGGCCGCGAGGGCGCGGTAGATCGTGGGCGGCGCGATCTTGGGATGGCTCTCGCGCAGCGCGCCCAGCACCTCGTAAGCAGACAGCGGACCGCCCCGGCGGCGCAGAACCGCCAGCACGTCCGCCTGAATCTTCTCACCGCGCTTGCCCATGACGGCCTCCGATACTTTCTCAGGGACTGAGATCGTATATTATAACGTAACACAATAGATCCGGTCCGGATGGGCGGGGCCAAGGCCGATGGTCTTCAAGCCTCCCAGGGTTTTCGGAACGTGCCTGGCATGGCCCGGCGAAGATCACGGCAGGGCAGCCGGTCGACCTGTCTCGGGCAATCCCTATCGTTGGGTTATGAAGGGGAGCCACGTAGTGCCGGGGCTGAGATGCAGGACGCGATTCCTCGCAAACTTGAGCTGATCTGGGTAATGCCAGCGTCGCGAGGTGACCGTGCTATCGAGGGCATAAGTCTCGGCGTGTGCGATGTCCGACGATTTCGCCGGCATCATCCATGGCGCCCTCAGGGCGCTGGATCCGTCGCATGACCAACTGGCGCCTCTCCCGATACCTACACCCCGGATTTCGACCCCATCGAGATGGCGTTTTCAAAGAACAAAGCACACCTGCGAACGATCAGTGCACGCCCCTTCACCGCCATGTTCAACGCAATCGCCGAGACCTTAGATACCTGCTCATTGGAAGAAGACCGGGACTACTTAACGCCGACCGGACATTTCACAGGTGACACGCGGGGCGTTTTAACCAGTTCGATGTCTGTCGTTGCGTCGATCGCAAGGCGGAGTTAGAGCGCCCGGTGTTGCATCCAGAAAACCGCACGTGCCGCCCTTGACAGCCGCCGGCAATGTCCGGCGCGACAGGGTCAGATCAGACCTTTCTGGCTCGCGATAATCACGGCATGGGCGCGGTTTCTGGCGCCGAGGCGGCTACAAAGCGCTCGCATTTTCATCTTGATGGTGATCTCGGTCTTGCCCGTCTCGATCGCGATTTCCTTGTTCGTCTTGCCCTCGGCCACGGATTTCAGGATCAAGCGGTCCTTTTTCGTGATGTCCGCCGGGTCATCGTCGGCCTGACGCTTGTGCTGCTGCAACTCCAACGGAACGAATTCGTTTCCGTCGGCGATCAGCCGCAGCGTGGTCGGCAGGCTGCGCAACGATTGCGCCTTGGGGATGTAGCCCTTGGCGCCAAGGTCTATCGCCTGCCAGATGAAATCCTGATCGGCGGTGCCGGAAAAAATGACAACGGCTCCCTTTGCCGCGGCCTCGATCACCTGCTTCACCGATTTGAGGCCCGTCATGCCCGGCATGGATATGTCCAGCAGCACCAGGTCGAGGTGACCCGGCCTGTTACGCAGGGTGCTCAACGTCTCTGACAAGTTATAAACAACCTGTACGTCGAAATCGTCCTCGTTCAACAGGTTTGATCGGAGAGATTCACCGATCATCTTGTGGTCATCGGCAATCAGCACCGATATGGATTCGTTCCGGGTCATTTTTCCGTCCGACGTGTCGGCGCCCCCGTTCAAAATGTCCATTTCCAAACTTCCTTCAGTCCTGTTCACGGCGTTCGCTTCATGCGCTGCCCACGTTCGACTCTATACAGACCGCTCGTCAAAAAATACCGATCTGAAGTTGCGCTTATAATGACGATGGGTTCCGACGCCATCGAAAACGTGGCGCCGGGGCCGCGGCCGGCAACATACTCGTTAGTATCGGCGCGACCCTTAAGTTATCTTTCACAGACCTTCTGATCTGGTAGGGTCGTCCAGCGTTTTTCACGATTTTCAGGAGACATCGATGACATACAGGTTCCTTTTCCGGGTTATTTTTTTCACCCTCGCGTTGACGTTGGTTCTCTTCCGCGTGTCGACGGCTGCGGCCCAAGAAGCGCCCGTGCTGCTGACAATCCATCCTGCCGACGGGTCGGAACCCGTAAAATTGAAAGATGACGATCTTATGGCGATGGAGCAGGAGGCCTTCGTGACCTCGACCCTGTGGACCAAGGGCACCAACGAGTTTTCGGGCCCGTCGCTGCACGATGTTCTGACACAAGCCGGCGCGCGCGAGCCATTCGCGATCAAGTTGGTCGCCGCAAATGATTATTCGGCACCTATCGGGCCTGAGCTCATAGACGAGACATATCCGATCATTGCCAACAGGATCGACGGGAAACGCTTCTCCATACGCGAAAAAGGCCCGCTTTGGATCATGTACCCCTTCGATTCGGGAACCGGGTACAAGCGTGAGGTAAACTACAGCGCGTCCGTCTGGCAATTGACGGAAATATGGATGACCGGCCCTGATCAGGACATGTCGGACGCCAACTGATACCGGGCGGGACACCATGGCGCGATGGAAGCAGTTTGTCGGGGTCCTGACCCTGTTGCTTGCAGAAGGCATCCTTGTGCTGGTGTTCCAGCAGCTTTCCGAGAAGCTGGAAAAATTTTCCTTCGCGCGCTCGGACAATGATGCGTGGAATTTCGCCCAGGTCGAAGTCGCTTTCAGCCGCTTTCAGACGGCCTTGCAGGCCGGGCTGATCGACGTTCGGTCCGATGGTCAACAGGACCCGGCAAATGCGGCTGAAATTCGCAAGCAGTTCAACTTGTTCTATGCGCGTGTCGATACCGTGGCCGAGCGGTACGACATGTTCCAGAGCCAGCCGATGACCAACCGACTCCTGCAGCAGGTGCAGGATGCGCGCGACCGTTTGACGCCGGTGATCGACGCGGACGCGTTCATGACCGGGCCGCAATTGCGGGCGATGCTGAAAACTGCCGAGGACATGCGCCCGGAAATACGCGATTTCGCACTTGCCGCCATGCACACGGCCATCGAGAATCAGGAAAGTGAGCGCGTCAAGGTCCATGCTTCCCTGCGGCAATCGATCCTGACCCTGACGGGCCTGGTTCTTGTACTGCTGGTCCTTGGCGGCGTGCTTGCGTACCTGTGGCGTACGCTGGCGAGCAAGAACGCATCCGAGCGAAACCTTGTTGCCTACCTCGCCAAGCTGATCGAGGTGTCCAGCGACGGCATCGTTGTGGTGGACCGAGACCTCAGGATCACCGACCTCAACCGCACGGCCGAGCGCATGTTCGGCGTCGACCACGCGTCACTGCGGGGGGCGAACGTGGTGGATACCCTCGGCCCGAGAAAACATAAGGGCGCGATGAAGAAACGGCTCCAGGCCATCCTGAACGGAAAGCGGGACCCCGAGAATGAAATTCGCCGCGTACCAATCATCGCGTCCCGCAAGGATGGTACGAACTTTCCAGCGGAATTGAGCGTGGTTCGTGTCCGTGACCAGTCGCGCGAGAAGGTTCTGGTCGGTTTCCTGCGCGACCTGTCAGCGGAACGGCACGCGCGGCTGGCCGCGCGGCGCGCACTGGCACAGGCGCGCAACGAAGCGGCCGCAAAACAGCGTTTCCTTGCGACAATGAGCCACGAAATACGTACACCGCTGCACAGTATCGTCGTGGCGACGGAAATGACACAGGCTGCCGATCCGTCGTCAACAGCTGCCGGCTACCTGCCCACCGTGAAAGCCGCTGCGCAAACGGCACTGCAGCAGGTCGAGGATGTCCTTGAAATCGCCAAGGACGCGGAAAGGCAGCCCCCGCAGGTGGTCGAGGATCTCGATGCGCGGGCGGTTGTATATCCCGTTTTCCTGCAGATGCAGCCGCTGGCACGGTCGCGGGGCAACCGGCTGATCTTCGATTGGCCCGACCGGGCACTTGTGACCGGGTCTTCGGAATATTTGTCCAAGGTGGTTCACAACCTTGTCTCCAATGCCATCAAGGCCACCGAGGACGGCCTCGTCACCATCCGCGGATCGACCTGCACACGCGAGGGCCGGCCCGTTTTGCAACTGGAAATAGCGGATACCGGGATCGGGATGGGCGAGGCGGAGCAGACAAGAATTTTCGAAGACTTCGTTTCGGGGTTCAGGACGTCGGAAACCACCGGCTCCGGAACGGGGCTCGGGCTGGGTATCGTCAAGCGCGCCCTCGCTTCGCTGAACGGCCGGATCGAGCTGGAAAGCACGCCGGGGCAAGGCACTGTCTTCCGCGTGATCGTACCGCTTTCCGTCCACCAGGATATATTGGGGAGCGACACCCAACATGCTGAGCCCCCTGCATCCGCCGCCAAGGAAGAGCCTGCGCAGATCTCTACCGTCCCTTTGACAGCCGGGAAGGTTCTCGTGGTCGAGGATCATGACACAAACCGTCACCTGCTCGAAACCATGCTGTCAAAGTCGGGGTACAGCGTCACGACCGCGGCCGACGGGCTCACCGGGCTCGCGATGGCTGTCGATACCGGTTTTGACCTGATCCTGACAGATATCAACATGCCCAAGTTGTCCGGAGACGGGGTCGCACGATGCCTGCGGCATTCAAGCGTTTCCGGTGACGCCTGCATCATCGCGGTGACAGCCAAGGCGACAATCGCGACAGCGCGAGAGGCATCGATAACCGAGGGCGGGATCGACGCCTTCCTGTTCAAGCCATTCGACAGCGCGCGGCTCAACGATGCGATCCGGGATGCCCTCGACGAACGCGCTCACGGCGTGCCGGGCACCAAGGGCCTGACCACCGGCCCCGCCGCACAAGACGCGCCGTTCCCCGCGGATAGCAACGAGGCGATGCTGACCCCGTCGCTCGTGGCTGGTGCTTTTCACGACATGCAGGCCCTGCTTGAACGCATGCCCGATCCGGCGCGCGCAGAGGAAACGCCAACGGCATTCGACGAACTGGGGAAATTCGCGCATTACGTTGCCGGGAGCCTGCTTTTCATGGGATACCAAAGGCTCGGGGCTGCGTTGCAGGACCTGGAGCGCATGTGCCACGAGCGCGACCTGCAAGGCCTGTACGGCATGAAGATCGTACTGGACGTGGAAACAGAACGGCTTTTCCAAGGTTTTCGGGCCGAAACCGCCTCGGCCTAACCGCGTGGTAACAGTCGCACGCCAGACAACCAAAGTAGGTTCATACAACTTGTGTTTTGACGAGAGCGCATAAGCGACCGCGCCGTCATCTGGCCTTGGTAGTAAGTCTGAGTGTATCACGGAATGATCACTGGAGAGGACAGATGTTCAGCATTTTCGACGGTCCGGATGCGCAATGCGTCCTGCTCAGCATCCGCCCCGCCTTGGTCCACGCTCTTGGTCAGGTCCTCGAACAGAACGAGGCGACCATGGAACACGTCAAGGATTACACGGCACTGGCGGATGCGCTCGAAACGATCCCGGACCTGAACTACATCCTAATCGATCTCGATGCTCATGAAGGTGTGAACGCCCAGTTCCCCTTCCTGCGCCACATTCGCGATAGCTTCCCGGGCAAGCACATGATCCTGCTGTCGGAAGACTTCCAGACCGACGAATTCGGAACACACCGTCTGACACTGGGGGACATATCCCTGCGGGTGCCGGTCCTGCATGCCTCGCTCGAGCTCGCGCTTCTTCAGGCGCCCGTCAACAATCTCCAATGGCGCGCGCGGCAGGCCGAGCAGCCGCCGCGAACCGCCGCTGTTTCTGCTGGTTAACGATCACCACGGTCGGGATGCCGGTCTGCGCCACCGGGTACCAAGGTTGGCGGCAATTCCCCGGAATGATGGATCGCACGGGTCCCACGCCGGCGGTCCCGGGCCAACAGAGGGCGGCAACCGTGGAACAGTATGTCGGCATCGACGTGTCACTGGCAATGTTGAGCGTCTGCGGGATGGATCGCCGCGATGGGGGCGGGCTTACGCAACGCCTGTGGCTGGGATGGTTCCGACCGCTACAGTCCAATTTGACCTCGGCCCGGGAAGTGCGTGACTTGCGGGTAGCGCGGGAGCAGCTTCAGAAGTGAATGCGTGTCATCTAGCTCGGCCGCAGCGGCATGCCCAGGGGCTTCGGGTTCAGGATTGGCAAAGTCAGCAAGGGGCCGCGTTGCCGAGCGCAAGCAACGAGACCGGTCCGCCGATCAATACCTGTAGTGTTCAGGTTTGTAGGGTCCTTTGGGTTTGACGCCGATATACTCGGCCTGGTCGTCGCGCAGCTTTGTGAGCTTGACGCCGATGCG
>NZ_JBKOTX010000193.1:0-10346 GCF_047086965.1 Roseovarius halophilus (ex Wu et al. 2025)
GCCGCCCCCCGGCATCCTGGAAGCGGTGGCCGAGACCGGGACCGACCCCGAGCGGGTGGTGGTCTTCCATTCCCTGTCCAAACGGTCGAACCTGCCGGGCCGATCCGGCCCCTGATCCCGTGCCCGAGCCGGCGCCAGACCCCGAACCGACCCCGCTCCCTGATCCCGATCCGGCCCCGGCCCCCCAGGAAGACCCGGTTCGCGTGCCCGAACCCACGGCCCCCGAGACGCCGCAAGAGGTGCCCCAGGCGCCCCAGTCTGCGCCCGCGCCGACCCCGTCGGAACTGCCCGACAGCCCGCCACCCGAGATGCCGCAGCCTCTGGACGTGGCCGGGGCGGCGGAAACGGCCGACGCAGGCGCGCGGCCCGGCCTGCTGGGCCGCCTGTTGGGGCGGGGCGACAAGAAGACCGTGGTCCGGCGCGAGCTGGACGACGACATGCTCGAACAGCTCGAGGAATTGCTGATCAGCGCCGACATGGGCGTCGAAACCGCCCTGCGCGTCACCGCCAACATGGCCGAGGGGCGCTTTGGCAAGAAGCTCTCGACCCGGGAAATCAAGGAATTGCTGTCGGCCGAGGTGGCCCGCGTGATGGAGCCGGTGGCCCGGCCGATGCCGCTTTTTCCCTCCAAGCCGCAGGTGGTGCTTGTCGTGGGGGTCAACGGCTCGGGCAAGACCACGACCATCGGCAAGCTCGCCAGCCAGTTCCGCGCGGCGGGCAAATCGGTGGTGATCGCCGCCGGTGACACCTTCCGCGCGGCCGCCGTGGAGCAATTGCAGGTCTGGGGCGACCGGGCCGGGGTTCCGGTGCTGACCGCGCCCGCGGGGTCGGACCCCGCCAGCCTGGCCTGGGATGCCATGGACAAGGCCCAGAAAGACGGCGCAGACCTGCTGATGATCGACACCGCCGGGCGTCTGCAGAACCGTGCCGACCTGATGGAAGAGCTGGCCAAGATCGTCCGGGTGATCCGCAAGAAGGACCCCGACGCCCCGCACAACACCCTGCTGGTGCTGGATGCGACGACGGGCCAGAATGCCCTGTCGCAGGTCAAGACCTTCCAGCAGCTGGCCGATGTCTCGGGCCTTGTGATGACCAAGCTGGACGGCACCGCCAAGGGCGGCGTTCTGGTGGCCCTGGCCGACCAGTTCGGCCTGCCGATCCATGCCATCGGCGTGGGCGAACAGATCGACGACCTTGCCCCCTTCGATCCCGAGGATTTCGCCGCCGCCCTCACGGGGCTGGAGCGGTGAGGCGACAGGCCCCTGCGGCGCGGGCCAAGGCGGCAGACGCGCCGGATCCGACCCGAGCAGCGTGAGCGACTGGATCCTCTCCATCGCCGGAACGCCGCAGGGGGCGCTCTGGGCCTCGCTGCTGGCGCTTGTATCGGCGCTGGCGCATGCGGGCTTTGGTGCCTTGCAGAAAGGCCGCCACGACCCCTGGCTGATGCGCGGGGCCATCGACGGCTGGCTGGTGGTGATCTCGGCCCCCGTGGCGCTGTTCCTGGTGCCCTGGCCCACGCCGCAGACCTTCGCCATCCTAGCCGGGGCACTTGGCGTGCATTTCCTGTACAAGCTGGCCGTGGCGCTGGCCTACGAGCGGGCCGCCTATACGGTGGTCTACCCGGTGATCCGGGGCACCGGGCCGCTGGTGACGGTCTTCGCGGCCAGCCTGCTGTTCGGAGAGCTTTTCACTCCGCTGCAATGGGCGGGCGTGGCCTGTCTGTCGGGGGGCATGGCGTTGCTGGCGCTGCGCAACATGGCCGCCGATGCTGTGGACCCGGCGGGCGCGCGCCGCGGGCTGGTCTGGGCGCTGCTGGGTGGCCTGCTGGTGGCCTTCTACACCGTCTATGACGCCTGGGGCATCCGGCAATCGCCGGACCCGTTCACCTTTTTGGCCTGGTTCTTCTTCATCACTGCGCTGGATTTCCCGGTCCTGGCCTGGGTGCGGTATCGCAGGCTTGGCGCCCCGGGCGGGGTCGGGTCGTTGCTGTGGCGGGGCTTTGCCGGGGCGGCCATCGCCTGGGTCAGCTTCGGCGGGGTCATGCTGGCCACGCGGCTCGACAAGGTGGGCGAGGCGGCGGTCCTGCGCGAAACCTCGACGGTCTGGGCCGCGCTGATCGGCTGGTTCATCCTGGGCGAGACAGTCGGCCCGCGGCGCCTGTTCCTGATGGGATTGATCGCTTTGGGGGCTGTCATCGTGGAATTCGCAGGATAAGAGGGACCCATGGCAGAGAAACAGATCAAACCCTGGGTGAAACAGCTGCTGGAACTGGGCCCGACGCTGGCCTTCTTCCTGCTGTATCTGCGCATCAAGGACGACAGCTTTACCTATGGCGGGACAGAGTATTCCGGGTTCATCGTCGCCACGGTGGCCTTCGTGCCGATCCTGCTGGTGGCCATGGCGGTGCTGTGGCACCTGACGGGCAAGCTCAGCCGGATGCAGATCTTCACCGCCGTCATGGTGATTTTCTTCGGGGCGCTGACGGCCTGGTTCAACGACGAACGCTTCTTCAAGATGAAAACCTCGATCGTCTATGGCACCTTCGCGGCCTTGCTGGGCATCGGGCTGTTGCGCGGGCGCAGCTACCTGGAGTTCGTCATGGGGGAATTCCTGCCCATGGAACACGATGGCTGGATGATCCTGACGCGGCGGCTCTGCGGGCTTTTCATCGCGATGGCCGTGGTCAACGAAGTGATATGGCGCACCATGTCCGACACCACATGGGTCACGATCGAGACCTTCGGCTTCCCGATCGTGCTGTTCCTCTTTCTCTGGTCCCAGATCGTCGGGCTGCAACGCTACCTGATCGAGGAGAAGGGCGAGTGCTGATCGCCCCGCGCCCGCGTCAGCCCAGGCCGCGGAACCGGACGAGGCCGCGGCGGGGGCGTCAGCATCCCGCGCAGTGCGGGAAGGGGTGTGCGGTGGGGCTGCATCAGCAGCGCCCGGTAAAAGCGGAAGACCCCGGGCCGCAGGTAGCCCGACCAGTGGCAGACCGGCACCTTGGGCGGCGCGATGCGATGGCCCATGCGCGCCAGGGCTGCCAGCGTCGCGGGCCGGTCCAGCGCCACGTCAAGCCAGTTGGGCGCACTGAGTCCGGCGGCCACGGTGCGCCCGCCCAGGGGCGCGGCGAGCCGCAGCAAGGCATCGAACAGCAGGTTCTCGCGCCCGGTGACATTGACGAATTCGGCACCCGCGGCGGCGGGCGAGGCGGCCAGAACGGCCTGCGTCTCGCCCCGGAACAGCGCCGCCGAGATCAGGATCAACCGGTCCACCGCGCCGCCGGGCAGGCCGCGCAGTGCCAGCAGTGCCACCCGGGCGCCCAGGGAATGGCCGATCAGGTGCAGCGGCCGCTGCGGGGCCAGCCGCCGGATCGTCGTGATGAGACCTGCCAGGTCGGTCGCGGCGCGCTCGGCCCAAGCCAGCGCCTCCCAGATGTGGCCTCGGGCGGGCCAACCATAGGCGATGGCGAGCCCGGCCCCGCCCTTGAGCCCCAGGTGCCGCGGCCAGCTGACGGCCTTCCAGCAGTCGCGCCGCGGCTCAAGCGACAGGATGTGGCGGTGCGGACATCTGTCGGGATGATCGGGTGAGAACCGAAAGCCATGCAGCATGATCACCACCGGGGCCGCCTCGGGCAGGGCCGCCAGCGCCGTGGCGAGTGCTGCCTCGTCGGGGTGTCGGCCCATGTTGACTGCCAGAAGTGTCATCGGCTGCCCTCAACATCTTGGGTCCATGTGCGGGGTTACCGCTACAGAGGCGTGACAGACCCATGATGTTTCCGTGACAGATGCGGGCGGGATTGACGCCGGGGCGGGCTTGGCCTATCCCGACGTTTAGTGGCGATTTGTTACCGGATTGCGGGCCACTTTAAAGATGCCGCTAAAAGGGTCGATGGGATGCTTGCCCCGATGCCTTTGACCGGTATCGGGGTTTTTTCATGCCTGAAGGAGGGCGAAATGGACAAGTGGACGCGGCGCACGAGGGCCGTCCATTCCGGCACGCGGCGCAGCCAGTATGGCGAGGTGAGCGAGGCGCTCTTTCTCACTCAGGGCTTCGTCTACGACAGCGCCGAGGCCGCCGAGGCCCGGTTTCAGCAGGCGGGCGCGGATGAGTTCATCTATGCCCGCTACGGCAATCCCACGATGCGCATGTTCGAGGACCGTATCGCCGACATGCTGGGCTATGAGGACGCCTTCGCCTGCACCAGCGGCATGGCTGCCGTCAGTGGCGCGCTGACCGCCCTGTTGAAGGCCGGCGATCATGTCGTGTCGTCGCGCGCGCTCTTCGGGTCCTGTCTCTATGTGCTCGAGGATATCCTGGCCCGCTTCGGCGTCGAGGTGACGCTGGTCGATGGCACGGACAATGCTGCCTGGGCTGCGGCGATCCGCCCTGACACGCGGCTGGTCTTCTTCGAGAGCATCTCGAACCCCACGCTCGAGGTCGTGGACATGCCCGAGATCGTGCGCCTGGCCCATGCGCAGGGTGCGCTGGTCGTCGCCGACGATGCCATGGCGACGCCGATCCATTCCTATGCGCTCGACTGCGGCGCCGATATCGCCATTGTCTCGACCACCAAGCACGTGGACGGGCAGGGGCGCATGCTGGGCGGCGTGATCTGCGGCAGCCGCGACCTGATCCGGGGGCCCATCGAGACCTACATGAAGCACACCGGCGGCGCGATGAACCCCTTCACCGCCTGGACCCATCTCAAGGCGCTGGAAACCCTGGACCTGCGGGTGCGGGCGCAGGCCGAAGGCGCGGCGCGGGTGGCCGAGGCGCTGGCGCAGCATCCGGCCGTCGCTTGGCTGCGCTACCCGACCCATGCGGCGCACCCGCAATACGACTTGGCCCGGGCGCTCACTGCGGCGGGCGGCACCGTGCTGGCCTTCGAGGTCCGGGGCGGCAAGGCGGCGGCCTTCCGGGTGCTCAACGCGCTGGAGCTTGTGACGATCTCGAACAATTTCGCCGATGCCAAGTCCATCGCCACCCATCCCGCGACCACCACGCATAAGCGTCTGCCGCAGGATCAGAAAGAGGCGCTGGGCATAAGCGACGGGCTGCTGCGGCTCTCCATCGGGCTGGAGGACCCAGCTGATCTGATCGCCGATCTGACAGCGGCGCTGGAGCTTGCCTGATGTGGATTCGCGATGCCCGACTCGAGGAAGCGGCGGCTCTGGCCGAGGTTTTCTGGCGCGCCGTGCGCGAGGGCTCCAGCCCCTATCCCGAGGCGGCCCGCGCCGCCTGGGCGCCCGAGCCGCCGTCAGCGCATGACTTCGCTGCGCGGCTGGAGGGGCTGGAAACCGTCGTGGCCGAGGCCGCGGGGATCACCGGATTCATGGCGATGGACGCTGGCGGGTATCTGGACATGGCCTTCGTGCTGCCCGCGCAGCGCGGGCAGGGTGTCGCCGATCAACTCCTTGCGGTGCTGGAAAGCCGGGCCCGGGCGCGGCGGCTGCCGCTGCTGACAACCCGCGCCAGCCTGATGGCGCGATCCTTCTTTGCCCGCCAGGGGTGGCAGGTGGTTGCCCCCGACCCGGTGACCCGGGCGGGCGTGGTGCTGGACCGGTTCGAGATGCGAAAACCATTGGCCGCCAGCCTGGGCGAAAAAGGCCGCGCGGCCGAGGCCGGAGCAAGGATTTTCGACAATCCTTGGCCGGGCAGTCTGGCAACCGCCCGGTAGACGCCGCGTCTCCGCAAGCGCCGTCGACGGCGCTTGACCCGGGAGAGGTGCCGTCGGATCATCCGGGCAGCGTAGGTCGCCTTGTTGATCCGGTCGTGTCGCAAACCCGTATTGTAAAGGCACTATCTGGAAAGTCAGCGTGTTCGTCCCATGTTAAGGGAAAGCGCGTGCATCTGAAGAGGCCGACATGAACCTGCATTCCAAGGACCTGACCCGCGAGTTGACCCGCGAGGACGCAGCCGAGGCGCTGGCGCTGCTGCGCCGCTGGGCCGAAGGGGCCAGCGACGCCGAGGCGGCCGACCTCGATCCCCTCGTGTCGCGCCTGATCCCCGGGGGCGAGGTGTCGAACTACCCGGCCCTGGCCCGTGCCTACCCGCAGGAATTCCGCGTGGACGAGGCCTACAAGGCCAGCATGCCCGATCTTCAGAACGGCCCGGCCAGCATTATCCGTGGCGCCCGCCGGGCGATCCAGCATGTCGGCATCTCGAATTTCCGACTGCCGATCCGCTTTCACACCCGCGACAACGGCGATCTGACGCTCGAGACCAGCGTCACCGGAACCGTCAGCCTGGAGGCCGAAAAAAAGGGCATCAACATGTCCCGCATCATGCGAACCTTCTACGAGCATGCCGAGGAGACCTTTTCCTTCGAGGTGGTCGAACGGGCCCTGGACGCCTACAAGTCCGATCTCGAAAGCTTCGACGCCCGCATCGAGATGCGCTTTTCCTTCCCTGTGAAGGTCGGTTCGCTGCGCTCGGGCCTGTCGGGCTATCAGTATTACGACATCGCGCTCGAGGTGGTGGAGACCGATGGCCTGCGCCGCCGGATGATGCACCTCGACTATGTCTATTCCTCGACCTGTCCCTGTTCGCTGGAGCTGTCCGAACACGCCCGGCAGTATCGCGGCCAGCTGGCCACGCCGCATTCCCAAAGGTCGGTCGCGCGCGTCTCGGTCGAGGTGGACGCCGATGCCCCCTGCCTGTGGTTCGAGGACCTGATCGAACTGTGCCGCAGCGCGGTGCCCACCGAGACCCAGGTCATGGTCAAGCGCGAGGACGAACAGGCCTTTGCCGAGCTCAACGCCGCCAATCCGATCTTCGTCGAGGATGCCGCGCGGCTGTTTTCCGAGGCGCTCCAAGGGGATGCGCGCATCGGTGATTTCCGCGTGATCGCCAGCCACCAGGAATCCCTGCATTCGCACGATGCGGTCAGCGTGCTGACCGAAGGCCCGACCTTCGAGGCCGAGAGCCTGGACCCCAAGCTGTTTTCCACCCTGATCCACGCGCGCTGACCACGCGCGCGCCGCGCGGGCGCTTGACTATTTCGACACGGCGGGCCAACGCTTTCGCCCATGTTGGACCTGCGCCCCGTGGGATATGTCATCGGCCTTCTCGTGGCGGCGCTGGGTGTCACGATGCTGGCGCCGCTGCTCGCCGATCTCGTCGGCGGCACGGGTGCGCCGCTGGCCTTTCTGGAATCCGGGCTGCTGACCATCGCCATCGGCGGCATGATCGCGATGGCCTGCCGGAACGGTCTGTCCGACCGGCTGACCGTGCGCGATGCCTTCCTGCTGGCATCGGGCACATGGTTCGTGCTGCCGCTTTTCGGGACGCTTCCCTTCATCCTGGGCGAAACCGAACTGTCGCTGACCGATGCCTTCTTCGAGTCCATGTCCGGCATGACCACAACCGGGTCGACCGTCATCAGTGGCCTAGATGACCGGGGATATGGAATCCTGTTGTGGCGCGCCATCCTGCAATGGCTGGGCGGGGTCGGTATCGTCGTGGTGGCGATGATCTTCCTGCCCGTCATGCGCGTTGGCGGGATGCAGTTCTTCCAGAGCGAGGGGTTCGACACGCTGGGAAAGGCGCTGCCGCGGGCCATCGACATCTCGGTGGGGCTTATCAATGTCTACCTGGTGCTGACCATCGCCGCGGTCATCGCCTATGTGGTGCTGGGCATGTCCATCTTCGATGCCGTCGCCCATGCCCTGACGACGGTCTCGACCGGCGGTTTTTCCACCACCGACAAGTCCATCGGCGGCTTTCCTCCGGCGGTGCAATATGCCTCGGTGATCTTCATGATCCTGGCCAGCATCCCGTTCATCCGGATGTTCCAGCTGGCCATCGGCCAGCCCGGCCCGATCCTGCGCGATCCGCAAATTCGCACCTATCTGATCTGGCTGGCCTATGCCACGGCCCTGGTGGTGATCTACCGCGCCCTGCGCGAGGACACACCCTTCGAGGAAGTGCTGCGGTTCAGCCTGGTCAACATCGTATCCTTCTTTTCCGGCACGGGCTACGGCACCGGCGACGTCACGACGTGGGGGCCGTTTGCCTTCATGGTGCTGTTCATGGTCGGCGCCATCGGCGGCTGCACAGGCTCGACCGGGTGCTCGATCAAGGTGTTCCGCTATCAGATCCTGCTGCGCAGCCTGCTGGTGAGCATCCGCAAGGTCCACTCGCCCAACCGCGTCGCGCGCATCTCCTACGGCGGGCAGCCGGTCGAGACGAATGTCCTCGATTCCGTCATCCTCATGTTCACCGTCTTCATGGTGACATTCTTCCTGTTGATTGTCGGCCTGTCCATGACGGGGCTGTCGTTTCTGTCGTCGGTCACCGCGGCCTGGACGGCGATCTTCAACGTCGGTCCCGCCTTCGGGTCGATCATCACCGACTCGGGGTCGCTGGAAAGATTGCCCGAGGCGGCAAAATGGCAGATGATCTTCGGCATGTACCTGGGGCGTCTTGAGATCGTCTCGGTGATCGTGGTCTTGCTGCCCCGTTTCTGGAGGGCCTGATGCACCCTCCCCGGTTCGATCTGGCGGGGCGCCGCACCGGCGCGGTGCCGCACGTCGGCAAGAAAGGGTAAGCACGATGTGCGGACGCATGGCCCTGACCCTGCCCCACGCGGCGATGGCTCAGGTCTTCGACGCCACCCCGGCCAATGACCTTCCGGCGGTGCCCGATTACAATGTCTGCCCCACCACGCAGATCGCAACCGTGACCAGCGACGCGGGCACGTGGCACCTGCGGCCCATGCGCTGGGGCTTTGTGCCGCATTGGTACAAGGCGCTGAGTGATGGCCCGCTGCTGATCAACGCCCGCGCCGAGACCATCGCCGAGAAACCCGCCTTTCGCGCCGCCTGCCGGGACCGGCGCTGCCTTGTCCCGGCCAGCGGCTTTTACGAATGGACCCGCCTTGAAGACGGCACCCGGCTGCCCTGGTACATCACTCGCCGCGACGGCGCGCCGCTGGCCTTTGCCGGCATCTGGCAGGATTGGGAAAAAGACGGCGCGGTGTGGACGACCTGCGCTATCGTGACCACCGGGGCGAATGACGCCATGTCCAAAATCCACCACCGCATCCCGGTGATCCTGGAGGCCGCGGACTTGCCGCTCTGGCTGGGCGAGGCGGGCAAGGGGGCCGCGAGGCTGATGCAGGCCCCGGGCGAGGACGTGCTTGACTTTCACCGGGTCAGCCGCGCCGTGAATTCCAATCGCGCCAGCGGGCCTGAGCTGATCGCGCCGATCGACGAGGACTGACCGCGCCGGTTTGCGTTCCATGTCGCCGGTCAGGTCACGGGCCAGGCGGCATCCAAAGGTCGGCCAGCCCGCGCGCCCGGGCCAACTCGGCGCGGTGGGTCACCACATGGGGCACGCCGGCGGTGACGCACAGGGCGGCCGCATCCTCGGGCCCGCGCGCCGCGACCGGGGCCACGTCCTCCTGCCCCGCCATGAGGTCCAGGAACGATCCGCCCGCGCCCTGCGCGGACAAGGTCAGGATCGGGCAGTCCCCCGCCAGCGCCGGTTCCGAGGCCGGATCGCAGATCAGCAGCGCCGCGCCACTGGCCGCGCGGACCTGGTCGACCTCTGCGGGGCCATGGGCAGGGTTCAGCGGCAGGTAGACGACCCCGGCCTGCACCGCCCCAGCACAAAGCGCCAGCGCCGTGGGTGACTTGCCGACCTGCACCACCACAACGTCGCCCGCGCCCAGACCGGCGGCGGCATAGGCATTTGCGGCCCGCGCTGCCAGCCGCAGGAACTTGGCATGGCCGATCCGGCGTCCCTGCCAGGAAAGCAGGGGCGCGGTGCTGTCCATATGCGGCGCGAAAAGCGCATCATAAAGCATGTTGGGCGCCCTGTCGGGCGGCGGGTCATCCCCTGCGGTGCCATGCAGGTGGCAGCCGCAGTCGGGCGGGTGATCGGTGTGGTCGTGCATCGCCGCATCCTTGCCCGGGCCAGCGGCAGGGGACAATGCCGAATGCGTCACCGCACAGCGGCCTTGCATTGGGTGGCAGGGTCCCGCGCGCCATGGCTAGATCGGCCCCGGCCTGCGGTCCTCGGACAAAAGCACATTGGCCTCCAGGTCGCCGACGCCCGGCAGGGTCATGATCCGCCGCCGCAGCACCCGTTCGAAATCCGACAGGTCGCGGGCGACGACGCGCAGCCGGTAGTCATACATGCCCAGCACATGCTCGACCAGTTGCACCTCGGGGATCGCGGTCACGGCGCGTTCGAAATCCTCCAGGCTGACGCGGCCCTTGGTGGCCAGCTTGACCCCGAGAAAGACCGTCACGCCAAAGCCGAGCGCCTCTGCGTCCAGTTCGACCCGCTGCCCGGCCAGCACCCCCGCCGCGCGCAGGCGGCGCAGGCGGCGCCAGGTGGCC